>JBLNHB010000307.1:0-7960 GCA_050268805.1 bacterium
GCACGGTTTTCGGGGGTATCGTTCGGATAGGCAGGCTGATATTCGCCGTATCCCCCGGCGACGAGCTGAGCCGCGCGCACCCCGCGGGAGATGAAGAAATCGATAACGCTCACCGCCCGCGCAACGGAAAGCTCCCAGTTTGAACGGTAGATCCCCCCCCGTATCGGCACGTTATCGGTGTGCCCTTCGATGATGATATCATTCGGAAATTCTCGCAGCGACTTCACCAGGCCCTCGAGCGCTGCGATGGTGCCCCGGTTCAACTCTGCGCTCCCCGTGGCGAAGAACGCCTCGGGGTTCAGGGTGATCTGCACACTCTCATCCGTCACGGATAAGTTTGCCTGTCCTGCGAGCGTTCCGCGGCTCACCTCATCATTGAGCGACTGGATCGCTTTTTCCTCTTTTTCTTTCTTGAGAGCGCGCTCGCGCAGTGCGTCGTCCTGAACGGACCTGCTCACGATTTTCCCTTCGAGGCCGGCTGTGATCATCTCCCGGTCAGCGGAAGTCATCCGGGTCAGGGCAAAGCACATGAGGAAAAAGAGCATGAGGTTCGTCGTTATGTCGGAGAAGATGATGAGCCATATGTTGCCGCCATCGGATGCTCTTCGCCATAGAAGGTTCCTGCCTGATCTCAGCCGTTTCATTTTTCCTGGACGTGGGCAAGAACAAAGGCGTTGAGCTTCTTCCTCACGATGAGCGGCACATCTCCCTGATGAATCGAGACGATGCCTTCGGCAAGCATCTCCTTGGTCAGGATGTCACGTTCGCTGTGACCGCTCAGTTTCGTTGCGATGGGAATGAAAATATTCGATGAGAAGATGCCGTAGAAGGTTGCGGTTACTGCATTGGCCATGGCGACCCCCATATGCGTCGGATTGGAGAGGTTCCTGAGCATGTCCACGATGCCGATCAGGGTGCCGAGAAGGCCGAAAATCGGGGCAACGGTGGCCATGGTCTTGAAAACGCCGGCAACCTTCTGGTGGTTCTGGCGGGTATAGTAGATTTCCCGCTCCATGTTGTCCTTGATCACTTCCTGCTCCAGCCCGTCCACGAGCATCTGAATACCGTGAGCGAGGAAGCGGTTCTCTATCTTCGGGATATCCTCCTGCAGCTTCTCGATCCCATCGCGTTTGCCCTTCTCAGCAAGAGAGATGAGCTGGTCAATCAGATTATATCGGTCCCTTTCCGTATTCTTGCTCGGGAAGAAGAGAACCCGCAGGGAGGGGATGAGCTCCTTGAGCACATCCCAGGGATAGGCGATGAGGGTTGCGCTGAACGTGCCCCCGAAAACGACGATGAGCGCGAGGGGGTTGAAGATCATATTCACGATGTTCCCCGCCGACAGGACGTAGAGAACCGTGATCGCTACGGCTACGAGGCCGATAATGGTCATTATATCCATAATTCAGTTCCCTTCCAGTTCGAGAGTGCCTTCCACGATCATTCTCCTGATAACCTGCATGATTGCGTGTTTTTCCCTCTTGAGTCGTTCCGGAGAAACCGGACGGCTGAGCTCAATTTCCTGCTGGAGGAGCTCGGCTGCACCCGCGGTGAGCGATGCGATAACCTTTTCCCTGAGATCGTCAGGCGATGACTTGAGGACGAGGGCGAGCTGGGAGTGATCGACCTGGCGGTAGAGCGTCTGGATTCCCTGCTCCGACAGCTCCCGGATAACGGTATCGAAGTTCTTGATTTTTTGCCTGAGGAAGAGGGCCGTCTGGGGATCCTTCCGCTCCAGTGAATCAAAGATCTTGTCGCGCACGTCCTCCGGGGCCAGTTCGAGAACGGATAAAAGCTTCTCTTCTCCTCCGATGACATAGTTCAGTCTTCCCCTGATATCCTCCTCCACGGCATGCACCCTTTCCGGGTCCATCGCCTCACCTGTGAGCGAAAGAGCGATCTGGGTCTGCCTCTCTGCCGGGAAATATTCCATGAGCTTCATGGCGAGATTGTCATCGAGGTAGTTCACGACGATGGCGACCGTCTTCGAATCTTCATCCTTCAGGAGAAAAGCTAGATCCCGGATGTGGCTTGCCGTAATGAAAGAAAAAGGCCTCGGGGCCACAACGGCTCCAGGGTCTCCGCCTTGCTTTTCCTCTGACACGCCGGTAGTGATGATCATCCGTGTTTCGCCACCCGGCCCTGCAGAAGGCGCAGATGAACTGCCGCCTCTGATCGCTCCCCAGTCAAAGCTCCTCAGAGCAGAGGAAAGTTTCTGAAAAGGATCCCGCATAAAGAGAGCAGCGCTCAGGAGGAAAAGACCTCCGAGAACGCTCAGGATCAACCAGTAGAGATTGGGCGGGAGGAGATATTTTGACCAGAAGAATTTCCTCTTGATATCCACCCGTTTGATATCAAGCTGGTCGCCCCGTGCCTCATTATACCCGACGACCTGCATTGCGACATCGCGGATGGTGTTCATCATCTCCTCGGAAAAGTCCTTTCCGAGCAAAAGAGTGACATTGATTCTCTGGATCATGTACCTGCCCGATAATGCTTCTGGGAACTGGGCTTCCGAGACCTCAGACTGGCTCTTCCCGAACTCCTTCTTTATGGGCACACCGGGGAGGATCAGTCCGTCTTCCTTTTTCTGAGTGGTGATCTCACCCCTTCCCCTGCTCCTCCCACTATCCCGTGTTCCCCGTACATCGACCTGGACAATCGCTATAATTTTGTTGGTACCGGTGATATCGGTGAGGACCGAGGCGAGTTTCTCTTCCAAGTAGTTCTCGACCGAAATCCTATACCCTGCGTCATCGATGGTTTGAGCATGGGCACTGCTCATCGAAAGCACGAACAGCATGCCCAGAAGAATCAGCAGGATCGATATGGTCTGAAATCTACAGTTCATCTGAATTCACTCACTTCTATCTTCAACGAACAGGTAAAATCCATTCTCTTTAGAAACAGTTTAAATTATAACTAAATAACTTCATAGTTATCAACCTTGTCCTTCGCTCTTGTTCAGAAGTGCCTGGATGCATTTTCCGCTCTTGCTCACCATGGCATGCGGCATCGGTTGGAAGGGTGAGCTGGAAACATGACATCGCTGTGTTCATCATCTTGCCTTTGATTATCACCATAGCTTAGAATATGTTTTATGTTTCCTCATTCTCATAAAAAATCTTCGTGGAGAAGAAGCATGCTGATACGCATAGTCCTGCTCCTCATTTTCGCCTTTTTCTCTGTCAGCGGTATTTGCACGGCAGAGACACCAAAATCCCAGAAGAACACGACTGTTCTTCAAGATACGAAAAGAGGGGATGCCGGGACAGAACGGTTTATCGACAATAGGGACGGAACCGTTCTGGACAAGAATACGAACCTCATGTGGCTCAAGGACGCTAATGTCAACAAGTCCCCCCTGCCCTGGCAGTTCACCCATCAGTTCATCCAGGAGATGAACTCAGGCGAGCGGCCAGGCTTCGGTTATACCAACTGGCGGCTCCCGACCGTCAATGACCTCGAAAACCTCGTCGATAAGAACCGTTTGAATCCGGCATTGCCGGCAGACAATTCGTTTGAGAATGTCCAGAACAATTTTTACTGGTCATCCTCCACGGGCATCGATCTCATCGATTACATCTGGATACTTGACTTCTCTTCCGGAAACAAGACCATCGATTATCTCTCCTCATGCAACTTCAGGTATCTCTGGCCGGTGAGAAATACCTGGACATCCCAGACAACGAAAGTCGGCACGGTCCTGACCGGCGGGTTGAACGAGCATGGACAGCTCGGGGACGGAACCATGAATGACAGGACAGAGCTCCTTCCCCTCAACAATCTGAAGGATGTCGTCCAGATCGCCTCAGGCATGGAGCACAGCCTCGCTATCACCGCCGACGGCACGGTCTGGGCATGGGGAAGAAATGTCGAGGGGCAACTGGGGATCGGCTCGCCTGGGGATAGTTCCGTTCCGGTCCTCGTCAAGGGGCTCTGGAATGTCACTGCCATCGCTGCCGGCATGTACCATTCCGTTGCATTAAGATCAGACGGGACCGTCTGGGCATGGGGAAGAAATTCCTATGGCCAGCTCGGGAACGGCACGTTCGAGGACGGCACCGTGCCCATCCAGGTAAAGCAGCTTTCCGATGTCGTGCATATTGCCTCGGGTATGTACCATACAGTTGCGGCAAAAAAAGACGGGACCGTCTGGACCTGGGGATGGAACATCTATGGCCAGCTCGGAGACGGCACTACAAATAACCGTAATACTCCGGTGCAGGTGAAGAACATCTCCGATGGAAAGACCGTCACTGCCGGCCTGCACCATACAATTGTCCTAAGAACGAACGGGTCGGTCTGGGCATGGGGATGGAACATGTATGGCCAGATCGGAGACGGGACAAATGAAGACAGGCATGCCCCTGTCCAGGTCAAGGGGCTGAACAATATCATTGATGTCTCTGCAGGCCTCCACCATACTGTTGCCCTGAAGTCCGAGGGAACCGTCTGGGCGTGGGGGGGGAATGAATATGGCCAGCTCGGGGTCAGTTCAACGATACGAACATCACCCGCAATCATGGTTGAGGGCATCAACGAAATCCGGAAAATATCAGCCGGCATGTACCACACCATTGCCCTGCGGTCAGACGGAACCATCTGGGTCTGGGGAAAAGACCTGAAGGATAAAGTGGAAAAATCGCCAGCAGTCATGATCAGGGACGTTTCGAAAATTATCGATATTGGAGCGGGCAAATTCTCTACGATCGTCCTTATGGAAAGCCAGCCAGAGAAGAAATAGCATCATCGGGAATGTTCTGGAAAATACCCTGAAACCTGAGAAGCACTCAGAATCCTTGCTTCTTCATTTGCACCATGTACTCAAATAAATCTCGGCATTTTTTCAGCCGAAAGATGAATACTTTCTTGGAAGGGTCGTCGCTTGCCTCAATCTGAGGGAGCAGCTTGTCTGCTTTTGAAATTAACTCCTGAAGCTCTTCGACAGTCAGATCATCACTTTCCATCACTTTTTCGCAGATCGCATCAAATTCGGATCGCCAATTTTCCGCTGTTTCCCCGAAGGAAAGGGACAGAACGAACATGACAGCGGTAACAGATACCCCCGCAATACGTGCACTACGCCGGAGGATGGCGAGCCCGCTTCGGGACAGGGTTTGTCGATCAAAATGATTCATAAAATTTTATACAGTACCGTGCTCAATATGTCAAGATAAAAATAATCGGAATTCGGGCCGAAAACAACGCGTCATGGACCCTGTCTCGAATCCAAAGAGAATTCATAGAAAGAACGGCATTTTTGTATCCTAAAAATATACACTTTTGCAGATGGATCATCCGATGCCTGAATCTCGGGAAGAATCTTGTCGATTCTCCCGATAATCGACTTGAGCTCCTCAGTCGTGAGTGCGTCTGCATCCTGCAGGTTGGCGCAGAGTTCTTCGAATTCATGCTGCCAGTCGCTCGCAACAACCAGTCCTGAAGAGAAGAGTAAGAAGGTGAGAATGAGAATAGGAATTTTCACAATATCCTCCGCTCCATTATTGGGATCTTATTTCTGGGTGACATCGCTTACAGTCATCAAGCGGGAATGCCACATTCAGATGGCAGACTCCGCAGAATTTCCCATCAAGCATATTTAACATGGTAAAGTGCTTGGTGGTCTTCTTCTTGATGTTGAATATGTCTGGATGACAGTTCGCGCAGTCAAGCCATTCGGTATGAGCCCGGTGAGGGAAAACCGCAGGGGGAACGAGGGGCCATTCTGACTCGATCTTCAGAAATCTCTTGAAAGGAATTGATACATAGTTTGCATCGAAAAGGCTCTTTTTTGGTTTTATGAATCCCTGTCTCAGGGCCTGAACCCAATCTATCTGATTGCCATAGTTGTCTTTCGGTAATCGCTCGAGAGCAGCAAATTTCTCTACCCCGCTGGCGATGTCCCCGTTGTGGCACTTATTGCACTCCTTCTGGCCAAATGCTGTTTTGCCATCGTGACACGCCCCGCAGTACTCGCTATTAAGGAGTTTTTCCTTTGTGATCTCTGTTGTATTCGCTTTCATCTCGAAACCAAGTTCAAAATGACAGACCCTGCAGGTGAATCGGAGGCGGTGCCTCCAGTGAGAGAATGTCACCGTCGGTATGTCAAACTTAGCGGCATTTTTGATAATTAAAATATTGCCATACAGAGCAGGAGGCGGAGGTTTCGGTAGTTCAAACCATCCCTGTTCTGCACCCGCAAACCCTCCGAGGAGCGCCATCAAGAATACACCGGACATTATTATAAGACGCCTTTTCATCACGCAAAAAACATATTCCTTTTCAATCAATCGGAATCATGAATGCGCAGAGGAATATCCTTCCCGCAGATTACACGACAAACTGAACTGAGTAACCAAGACTCGTGTGATAATCTCAAGACTCATTTTCCCCTGGGGACATGGCATCTCATGCAATCGTTCAGGGGAAAGGCCACCGTCATGTGACACACCCCGCAGAATTTTCCCTCAATGATATATTCCATGGTTAAACGCTGCGTTGTTTCCTTTTTGATATTAAAGATATCGGGGTGGCAATTAGCACAGTCGAGCCACTGGGTATGCACCGGGTGAGAAAAGACAGCGACAGGCATATTCACCGCGTCATCCTCGAGATACAAGATCTCCTTGTAAGGGACCGGAGCATAGTTTTCCTGGAAAATGCTCTGTTGAGGCTTGATCAATTCCTGCTCACGGGCATTCGTCCAATCGATCCGGTTACCGAACTGGGTTCCCGGCAAGTGGACAAGGCTCTTGAACTTGTCGTCAGAATATGAAACGTTCCCATTGTGGCACTTCGCACAATTCTCCTTGGTGTGAGCAAAAGCGATTTTTCCGTTATGACAAGCTCCGCAGAATTCTCCTTTTCTGTTCTTCTCTTCCGATATTTCCGTGGCATTAACTTTCATTTCGAAACCAAGTTCCAGGTGGCAAACCCTGCAGGTATACTTGATGCGGTGGCTCCAGTGAGAGAAAGAAACCCAGGGTTGACCGTACTTGCCGGACAATCGGTTTATGAGGACATTGCCGTACTGCTCAGATGGCGGCAGAGGGGGCAAGTCTCTCCAATGACCGGAGGCAGGGGTCGAAATGAGTGCAGCCATGCACAACAGAATGAACGTTAGCAGACCTTGGGTAGGCATTTTCATTAAATCCTCGAGCGCTGTTTTCCTGGGATCAACCCCTGCCAACGAGCTGGAACCTTAGTCTTAATACACTTCTTTCGTATGACAGAGCTGACAGTCGTTGTTCGGAAATGCTACGCTGCCGTGGCAGGCACCACAGTATTTGCCATCAAAAATGTCCTGCATGGAATATACGGTGGAGCCCTTCTTGACGCCAAAGATTTCGGGATGGCAGAGTTCGCACCCGTTCCATATTGTGTGTTTCTTATGAGAGAAGATGATGTCTGGCATGCCTAACTGTCTCGCCTTGATATCGATTTCCTTTTTTTGCTCAAGCTCTTTCCTCTTGATCGAAATACCCTCGATATAATCCTTCAATTTCACGAGTCCTTTATTTTCGGTTTCAAGCCAGTCGACTCTGTTGCCATAACGCGATTTCGGAAAATTTTTCACGAATTCGTAAAAATCCTTCTCGAACTTGACATTTTTCCCATAGGAATGACACCGGTAACAGTTCTTCATAACATTCCCTAATGCGTCCTTTGATTCTGCGCCGAAGGTATCCTTGCCATTATGACATGCTCCGCAATAGACACCCTTTTTATTATCCTCTTCTTTGATTTCGGTGCTTCCAGCTCGCATGCCAAAACCGAGGTCAACATGGCAAAGCCTACAGGTATATTTTGCCCTGTGGAGCCAGTGATTGAATACGACCGGGGCGATATTGTTCCGTTCGGAGTAATTGTTAATTGTGACATTGCCGTATTCATGAGGTCTCGGCATTCTCTTTTTGATACCAAAATTTTCTGCATAAGCGATTGCGCCTGCGATAAT
>JBLNHB010000308.1:0-10295 GCA_050268805.1 bacterium
ATCAGCTCGACATCATCATCGGCCAGGGACCGAGCGCGAGGACCCTCAAGCTCAATCTCCCCAGATTCACCCTCATCGGCGCCACCACCAGGACCGCTCTCCTCACCTCGCCGCTCCGCGACAGGTTCGGCATCATCAACCGTCTCGAGTACTATACCCCGTCCGAACTTAGACATGTCGTCCTCCGGTCGAGCGCCATTCTCGGCATCGCCATCGCGGATGAAGCGGCCGCCGAGATCGCCCGCCGTTCGCGGGGAACGCCGAGAATCGCCAACCGGCTCCTGAGAAGGATACGCGACTTCGCCCAGGTGAAGGGGACCGGAACAATCGACATCGCAACTGCGCGGGAGTCCCTCTTTTCCCTCGACGTCGATGAAAAGGGGCTCGATGACATGGACAGAAAACTGCTCTCGACCATCATCGAGAAATTCGGAGGAGGCCCGGTAGGCATCGAAACTCTGGCAGCTTCTCTCCGTGAAGACCGTGACACGATCGAGGACGTCTACGAGCCATTCCTCCTCCAGGAAGGGATGATCGAACGTACGCCGCGGGGCCGCCTCGCAACGAGGAACGCCTATGAGCATATGGGCAAAACAGTGCCTGAAAAGCTTTTTTAAACCTCCCTTCCATCTGGTATAATAAGTCCTGCGATGAAACTCCTCATGCACATATGCTGCGCCAACTGCTGCATCTATCCGATCCAGTCCTTGAAGAAACGGGGCGTGGACATCACCGGATACTGGTACAATCCAAACATCCACCCATTTACGGAATACCGCGAACGGCTCAACAGCCTGAAATTTCTGGAGCAAGAGTGGGATCTCTCGGTCGAATATGACGATACGTACGGGCTCAGGGATTTTATCAGGAATGTCGTCAACAAGGAGGGAAACCGCTGTGAGTACTGTTATTCCATCAGGCTCGATGAGGCCGCCCGGAAAGCGCGCCAGTACGGAATGGATGCTTTTACCACCTCGCTCCTCGTAAGCCCCTACCAGAAATTCGACCTCATCCAGCAGAAGGGGAAGGAGATGGCAGAGAAATATAACGTCGCGTTCCTCGGTGAAGACTTCAGGCCGGGCTACCGGGAAGGAGTGAAAGTGTCGAAAGATCTCGGCATCTACCGGCAGAAATACTGCGGCTGCATCTACTCGGAGATGGACCGGTACCGGGAAGGGAGGCGCAGTGAACACCCCCTTTGAGCACATCGGCAAGATCCTCTTCATCACAGGGCTCTTCATAGCGGGAATCGGCGCTCTCCTCATGCTTTCGGGTAAGATCTCCTGGATCGGAAAACTCCCGGGGGACATCGTCATCCAGAAGAAGCATTTCACCTTCTATTTCCCTCTCGCAACGAGCATTCTCCTGAGTCTCCTCATCAGCCTCATCCTCTATCTGGTCGGGAGGAGATAGGGAACGCTCATGCCGTTTGCAAAAAACCCGCGGAAAAGCCTCTGTCATTACAGGTTTCGCTTTTCCATCAGAACGCAGGGCATCGGGATCCTCTGCCTCCTGCTTTCCTTCTCCCTCCTCTCCGGTACCATCTATGCCGCCACCGTACGGGTATTGATTCTCGACGACACGCACCGATCCATTCCACCTGTCGATGATGTGAACAAAATAGGGAATCTGGAAGGCAAGCTGCTCTTCCAGGGGTCAGAGTATAGCGGACGGATCGAAGTGTTCAGGGGAGACAACGGACTCTTTGTGGTCAACGAGCTTCCCCTCGAGGACTATGTCAAGAGCGTGGTCAAGTCCGAGGTCGGTGTGAAATGGCCTCTTGAGGCGCTGAAGGCGCAGGCGGTAACGGTCCGTACCTATGCCGTCTATCATATGCTCCGGAGCAGGAGCACCATCTTTCACCTCGTATCATCAACGCTTTCCCAGGTATACAAAGGCGCGAATGACGATCCGGAGATTGAGCGTGCGGTGGATGCCACCCGGGGTGAAATCCTCGCCTACAACGGTGAACCGATTAATGCCCTGTACCATTCCACGTCCGGCGGTCTCACCGAGCTGCCGGAAGAAGTTTTTCAAACACCCCTGCCCTACCTGAAGTCGGTCAAGACCGAGTGTTCCTCTTCTCCCTTCTATGTCTGGGAGAGAAGAATCACGAAGAGCGAGCTAGAACATGTCCTCTCACTCGACAACCTTCAGGATATCGAGGTCGTATCGTTAACCAAAACCGGAAGGGCCAAGGAATTGAAAGTTACCACCAACAGCACTACGGTCACCATGGAGGCGAAAAAATTCAGGGAACTCCTCGGCTGGAAGCGTCTTCCGAGTACATGGTTCACCATCGCCCGGACCGGCACGCATATTGTTTTCAACGGGAGAGGGTACGGCCACGGGGTCGGCCTCTGCCAGTGGTCAGCCAGCGAGATGGCAGTGCAGGGAAAATCATACCGGGAAATCCTCTCGACATTCTATTCCGATACCATGATTCAGCTCTATGAGAAGTGATGCATTCGATTTCTTGCTTCCCGATGACCTGATCGCTCAATTCCCCCTTCCGGAACGGGACAGGTCGCGGCTGATGGTCCTCGGCAGGGAGGGGTCTGTCGCTCACCGGTCCTTCGGTGAAATAACGGATTACCTCTCCGCGGGGGACCTTCTGGTCCTCAATGATACCAGGGTATATCCCGCCCGTCTGGAGGGCCGGAAAGAATCAGGAGGCATGCTCGATATCCTCCTCGTCAGAACTGCGGGAGACCTTGCATGGGACGTGCTCTCGCGCGGCAGTTACACCGGAAGAGTTTCCTTCTCTGAGAGCATCACCGGTTTCCTGCAGGAGGGGAGACGCCTTTCCTTTTCAGCAGCGGATGTCTCCCCTGATGCTCTCCGTGAAATCGGCGAGATGCCCCTTCCTCCCTACATCAGGAGAAAACCCTGCGATCTTGACAAAAAGCGATACCAGACAGTGTACGCAAAGAATGAGGGTTCAATCGCCGCTCCCACCGCAGGGCTCCACTTCACCGAAGAACTCCTCAATGGAATTGCCGAGATGGGTGTCACGATAGCGTACATCACGCTCCATGTCGGCACCGGCACGTTCAGGCTCATCAGGACCGACCATATCGCAGACCATTCCATGGAGCATGAGTTCTTTGAAATCGATGCCCGCATCCCAGACGCGATCGAGAAGACCAAAGCTGCCGGGAAGAGAATTTTTGCGGTCGGCACGACAACAACGCGGGCGATCGAGGGGCTGTTCAGCAAACAGGCCGTAATTCAGAGCATGAACGGCATCATATCAGGGTCGACCAATATATTCATGTATCCCGGCTACCAATTTAGGGCCGTGGACTGCCTCGTGACGAATTTCCACCTCCCCAGGTCTGCCCCCCTCCTCCTTGCATCAGCCCTCGCCGGGAGAGAGCATCTGCTCTCGGCATATGCCGAAGCGATACGGGAGAAATATAGATTTTTCTCCTATGGCGATGCTATGCTTATCCTATGAAAGAGCATCAATCCCCCCGGGCTTCCCGCGGCGCATTCCCCGGCTTGTTCATCATCATCGGCATCGTTGTCGCAGTTTCGGCAGTCAGTTTTACCCTCGGCTTTTTCGTCGGAAAGCGGAGCGGACAGTACGATGAAAAGCAGCTCGTTGAACTCCGTACCGCCCCGGCTCTTCCGCAGAATGAGGCTGAAAGACCTGTTCCCCCCCCTGAATCAGACAGAGCGGGTACTGTTCAGGAGACAGGACAGACATCCCCGGTAAAGACGTCGCAAGAGATACCGGGCACGGACGCCGGTCAAACAGAGCAGGCCCCTCCTCCCTCCGTGTCGGATTCCCCTGAGAGCGTCAAGAAAGCGGGCACACGATATTCGGTTCAGGTCGGCGCCTTCAGGACCATCAAGGAAGCATCCGCTCTCAAATCAAATCTTCAGAAAAAAGGGTATAATAGTTATGTAGAAACGGTTCAGATGAAGACAAAGAAGCTCTATAAGGTGAAAGTCGGCGCCTTCAGCACCCGCGAAGAGGCCGATAAGATATTCTCTGAAGTGAAAAAAACAAAGGGCATGAAACCCTTCATCGTCGTTTCGAAGTAAGATGGCACATCCCACCACGCTCCAGGTGAATATCGAGGAACACCAGCAGACCGTCCTGTCGGCAGGCATGCAGGAGTCCTTCAAGCTGATCGAGGAGGCGTGCGGTGTCCTCATCAGCAGCCGCGGGGACAAAATCATCGTCAAGGGTGAAAACGACGCGGCCCAGCAGGCCGAGAGACTGATCCACGAGATGCTCGACATCACCTCCATGGGATTCTCCCTCAAGCCCGATGATGTCCGTTATGCTCTCAATGCAATAAAAGAAGGGCAGGAGGCGTCACTCAAGGACCTCTTTATCAATCATATACCGGTTTCATCGAAGCGGCGTTTCATCGTTCCCAAGAACATTTCCCAGAAGCGGTATATCGAAGCGATCCGTCAATACGATATCGTCGTGGGCATCGGACCCGCCGGTACCGGCAAGACCTACATCGCCATGGCGATGGCGATCGATGCATTCCTCAAGAAACAGATCAGCAGGATCATTCTCGCCCGGCCCGCGGTCGAAGCCGGCGAGAAACTCGGCTTCCTTCCAGGTGATATCTATGAGAAAGTGAATCCGTACCTCAGACCCCTCTACGACGCCCTGTTCGACATGATGGACCCGGAAAAGGCGGGCAAGCTCATCGAACGCGGCGTCATCGAGATAGCCCCCCTCGCATTCATGCGTGGCCGGACCCTGAATGACGCCTTCGTCGTCCTGGATGAGGCGCAGAACACCACGACCGAGCAGATGAAGATGTACCTGACGAGGCTCGGATTCAACTCAAAGACGGTCATCACGGGCGACGTTACGCAGGTCGACCTCCCCGCGGGGAAACTCTCAGGACTCATCGAAGCAGAGCGCATTCTCAAGAACGTCGAGGGGATCAAGTTCGTCTACTTCTCGAAGAGCGATGTGGTGAGACACAAGCTCGTCCAGGAAATCATCAATGCTTACGAAGAATATGAAAAACGGGACAAGCAGTAAGCCCCCCCAGTCTGAATTCCGGATCTATCTCAAAAGGGATATCATCTACCTGCTCTTCGTCTCGGTGCTCTCCTCACTCATTCTCCTCAGGAGTTTTTCTCCCGAACAGTTCCTCGGCGGCTTGTTCATATCGGCTGTTTTCTTCGCCATTTTCTATAAAGACATCCTCCGGTACAGGCCATCCTACGTGCGACAGAGAAAAATACTGCTCCTCCTCGGAGTCATCGTGCTCGGTACCCTCCTCCTCGGCAGAACCTTCGATTTTCTCGTTTCGAGCCTCGCAAAAGGCACAAAGTATTTTACCGAGGAGAGCTCCCGGTACCTCCTGCCGATTCCCGCGGGGGCGATGCTCATCACGCTCCTCTTCGATTTTCATACCGCCCTGCTCTTCTCCTTCTTCACTAGCCTCCTGACCGGAATCTGGCTCAATGATGTGATCATCGCCTTCTATTTCTTTATCGCAAACACCGTCGCTTCCTTCAGCGTTATCCGTTGCAAGAAGAGGACCGACATCCTGATGGGCGGGATTTTCGTCAGCGCCATTAATGTGCTGACTGTCCTCGTGCTTCTCCTGTTTACGGGCGACCTCTTTTCCTCAAAGACCGTACCGGACATCGTGATCGCCGCTCTGAACGGCATCGTCGTTGCCACCGTTGTCTCTATAGCGCTGCCGCTGCTCGAATTCCTCTTCAAGAGAACGACGGACATCAGCCTCCTCGAACTCCTCGACCTGAATCAGCCGCTCATGAGGAACCTCATGATCACCGCACCCGGCACCTATCACCACAGTGTTATTGTGGGAAATCTCGTTGAAGCAGCCGCGGATTCGGTGGGCGTGAACCCGCTCCTCGCCAGGGTCAACGCATACTATCACGATATCGGCAAGGTGAAGATGCCCGACTACTTTGTGGAGAACCAGGCCGGCTCGATGAGCAGACATGACAAATTGAACCCGCACATGAGCAGCATGATCCTCATTTCCCATGTCAAGGAAGGAGTGGAGCTCGCCCGGCAGTACAAATTGCCGCAGATCGTTACGGACATCATCGAGCAGCACCACGGGACCAATCTCATTACCTATTTCTTTCAGAAGGCCAAGGGCGAGACAGGTGAAACTCCCCGTGAAGAGGATTACCGGTATCCCGGGCCGAGGCCACAGAGCAGGGTGGCCGCCCTCGTCATGCTCGCCGATGCCGTGGAAGCGTCATCTCGGGTGCTGAAAGACCCGACGCCGTCCCGGATCGAGGCCCTCGTCGACAAGATCGTCAACCATGTTTTCCTCGACGGTCAGCTCGATGAATGCGAACTCACGCTCAAGGACATCTCCTCAATCAAGAAGAATTTCACGTATATCCTGACGGGCATCTTCCATAAACGGATCGATTATCCGAGCTTTGACTTCAACGCAGAGAAAACTCCGGCGGAACCCAAAGGAGGGATCGATGGGAGTCTTGATAACAAACCGGCAGAGACGGGTCGCTATAGATCTGAGGAAATTACTGAAGGACGCAAGCCGTCTCCTTGAGCTCCTGAACCTCCGGAACACGGAGCTGAGCATCCTCATCGGCAATGATGCGACGCTCAAAGCACTCAACAGCAGGTACCGGAACAAGACAGCCACCACGGACGTTCTGTCTTTCCCGCTCTGGAGTTCGCGGGGAAAAATCCCTCCGAATCAGGAAATCCTCCTCGGTGACATCGTCATCAATGCCCACATGGCGTTGCGCAGGGCAGAGGAGACCGGTATGTCGCTTCATCAGACGCTCAGGCAGCTTCTCATCCACGGCCTCCTCCATCTGGCCGGCCATGACCATGAGAGGAGCCCTTCCGAGTCCCGGAAGATGTCGCACAGGGAAAGGCGTTTGATTCATGCCCTTGCGCAGATGGGTTGAGAAACTCAACAACGCCATCAACGGGGTGCTCCACGCCGCGAAAACGGAACGACACCTCAGATACCATTTCTATTCGGCAGCCGCCGTCCTCATCAGCAGCTTTGTCCTTGGCATAAGCCCCTCTGATTTCATGATCATCGCGATCCTCGCATCCATCGTCATCCTCGCCGAGATGATCAATACCGCCATCGAGCATACGGTGGATCTCCTCTCTCCGGAAAAGCAGGAGAGCGCGAAGTATGCGAAGGACATCGCCGCCGGCGCGGTGCTCATAACGGCGTTCACCTCCGCCGTCATCGGGTATATGATCCTCCTTCCCTATGTGAAAAAAGCGTTCTTCGAGGGGATCCGGATCATGAAGTATCCACCCGAGGATATCATCATTGTCTCGATCATCTTTGTCCTCATACTCGTCATCCTGCTGAAGACCCACTTCGGCGGGGGCAAACCCCTCTGGGGAGGTCTTCCGAGCGGCCATGCCGCTCTCTCCTTCTCCCTGTGGGTCGCGGTCACCTGGACAACGAGGAGCTTCATTGCCTCGCTCCTGAGTTTCATCCTCGCGGCCTCCATTGCCCAGAGCCGCGTTGCCATAAGGGTCCATACTCCCCTCGAAGTGATCATCGGCTCTCTCCTCGGCTCGGCAGTAACTTTGGTCCTCTTTCTGATATTTACCTGAGGCCGATTTTCGGGTACAATGAACCATGAAACGGGTCGGCTTCATATACGATGACGTTTTCCTGAGGCATGCGACGCCGGCCTATCATCCGGAGAGGAAAGAGCGCCTCCTCTCGATAACCCAGTCCCTCAGGGAATCGGGGCTCTGGCAAAAGCTGGTCCATATCAAACCCCAAAAGGCCGAGATCTCCGATATAGAAAAAGTCCACGCTCATTCCTATGTCGAACGGGTATTGAAATCCAACCCTGCCTACTTTGATCCCGACACCTATTTCTCCGAGGGCACGCTCGAGGCATCGCTCTGCGCAGCCGGCGCCGTCATCGCGGCGATCACCGGGTGCAGGAGCGGAGAGATCGACCGCGCATTCTGCGCCGTTCGTCCTCCCGGCCATCATGCCGAGGCCGACAGGGCCATGGGCTTCTGCATCTTCAACAACATCGCCGTCGGCGCGAGATACGCCCAGAAGACGGGATTTGGAAAGGTCTTCATCGCCGACTTCGATGTTCACCACGGCAACGGCACTCAGCACATGTTCTACGACGACGACACGGTATTCTATTTCAGCACCCACCAGTACCCTCACTATCCCGGGACCGGAAGCGAGCGTGAGCGGGGGCGGGGAAGAGGAGAAGGGTTCACCTGCAACATCCCCATGGACGCCGGCTCCGGCGACCGGGAGTATGAGGCTGCGTACCACGACACGCTCTACGCACTTGTCAAAGATTTTAATCCTGACATCTTTCTCGCCTCAGCCGGTTACGATATCCATATGAGCGATCCTCTCGCCTCGATCAGGGTGAGCGATGACGGCATCGGGAAAATAGTCAGCGGCATCCTCAGCTCGAAGAAAGACATCCCTTATATTTTTACCCTCGAAGGCGGCTACAACCTCGATGCCCTCGGCAGGGGTGTAGCAACCACCATCCAGGAAATGATGCGCGGGTAAACCGCTGACTCACCGGTACTCTTCTCCGTTTCAAATCTGTTATACTGGTAATCGTTAAATCAGGGAAGTATTATTACGAACAATGAGGTTCGATGTGCTCTTGTGAGAATATTCACTTCACTTGTAAAAATAGTGAATACATTCCTTATACCCTTCTAAAGGAGATCATGCATGGAGCCGCAGAAAAAGAGACCGGCAGTTGAGCGTGTGCACCCTGAAAAAATGGAGCCCGATGAAATCCTGCACCCTGACTTTTACGAGAGGAACGGGATTCCCCTCGAGCTCATCAAGAATGTTCCGGTCTCCTATGAAGGTTCCAAAGAGCAGAGCGACATGCACCTCGCCTATCCGGGCATCTACCGGCCGAACTGGATCAGCACCCGGGACATCGAATTCAATGCTTTCCTCCTGAGACTCCTCAATGATTCAAAGTATTTCTCCGATATCCGGGCGCAGGCGGTCGTCGGCAAGAACAACCGTTTTCGTGTGGATTTCATCGCGAATATCAAAACCAAAGAGGAGTCGGAGCAGATTCTCATTGAATGCAAGAACTTCTCAGAACTCTCGAGTGCTCATCTGAACCAGACCATGAATCAGATCAATAAATACCGTGAGGTATCGGGAATACAGCGTGCTGCCGTCGCGTTCCCCGGCAGGGTGACAAAAAAATCCAGGGACATGCTGAGGAACGCGCGGATAGACGTCTGGGACATAGACTTCATGGCGACCAATTTCGCGGACGAGCTGAGGACCGTGAAGCATCCCTACTTCCAGCCCCTGCTCCGCTCCTATCTGACCGTCTTCCCCACGAGCCGTGAGGAGCGGCTCCTCACCGAACTCCGCTCCTGCCAGCCGGGCAAGGAGGACTGGAACATCTACCGGAAACTGATTGGTCAGATTCTCGTGCACCTCTTCCATCCGCCCCTGGAACCTCCGATTGCCGGATTCACTGGTTTTGCACGGACCAACTATCACGACTTCATCATTCCGAACTATGCAACTGAGGGATTCTGGAATTTCATGCGGCATAAGTACGGCGCCGATTACATCGTGGCGGACGTGAAGAATTACAAGGCCAAGGTGAAGAGAAAAGACGCCATCCATCTCGCCAACTACCTCAAATCCCACGGCTCGGGGCTTTTCGGTATCATCGTGTCGAGGACGGGGCAGGACACCGACTGTCTTCAGGCATTGAAGGAAGAATGGGTCGCCCACTCGAAGCTCATCATCGTGCTCTCCGACGAGGACATCGAGGAGATGCTCCTCGCAAAATCCTCCGGCGGCCTGGCCGAAGCCACCATAGGCTCGATCATCAAGAACTTCCGAATATCGCTGTAGCAGTTCGTATCAGAGAAGAGCGGTTTTTTGCCTGATATCTTCTCACGAAGACCCTCCTGAACCTCCGACAGAGACGGCCATTTTGGATGATCTGGTATAATGAAGAAACTATTGAATCACCGTTCCGTCTGGAGGGATGATGACGACCAAAAAGTCCGCGCAGAGACGCACCTCACCGAAGACCAAGGATCTTGCCCATCGCGTAGAGGAGCTTGAAAGGACCGTCGCTGATCTGAGGAAGGCTGAAGCCGCCCTTCTGACGAGCAATGAGCGCTACCGTTCACTGGTGGAAACTACGGATGATTCCATTTACGTTGTCGACCGGGACTGCCGGTACCTGTTTATCAACTCGAAGCACATCGGCCGGATGGGTTTCACCGGTGATGAATACAAGGGACATCCGTACCGTGAATTTCATTC
>JBLNHB010000309.1:0-3375 GCA_050268805.1 bacterium
ATGTTCTTTGCCAATCATCGGCAGGATCAATGAAGGCCGGTTCATCCTTGATATGATGACAGTGAAGAGTTCACAGATCTCAAAGATCGTCGGTTCCTTCGCAGAGGTCTTTGCTCCCTGAACCATTCAGGAATCGATATCAGCCTCTCATCAAGAACAGGACACGGCAGTATGATGAACAGTAAGAAGGCAATCGCTCTCTGCCTTGGATTCACCTTTCTCCTTGTGGTCGGCATGCACGGACAAGGGACGTCGGCCATGATTGATCCTTCCTTCCGCTTTTCCACGATCGAAACCGAGCATTTCTCGATTCACTATCATCAGGGAACCGAAGAGATTGCAGGCCGGGTTGCGACCTTCGCAGAGGACATCCTCGGTTCTCCTCTTTGCCGCGCCGCGGAACGTCTTCGAAACGCTTCTGCTCCCGTCTCGCGGGCTCTTGTATCCGGTACGAATGGTAGATTATCGCAAAGACTGATTAGGTAGAATATCTCATGCTCTGGAAAAAGCTCTTGGGGAAGCACCGGCCGAAGCTCGGCGGCCTCGAGATCCTCAGGTACATCGGCCCCGGGTTCCTCGTGACGGTCGGATTCATCGATCCCGGCAACTGGGCGGCAAACGTCGCCGCAGGGGCCCAGTTCGGCTACTATCTCCTCTGGATGGTTACTCTTTCAACCATCATGCTCATCATCCTCCAGCACAACTCTGCGCACCTCGGCATCGCCACCGGGCTCTGCCTCTCAGAGGCATCCACAAAATTTTTGAATCCATGGCTCAGCAGGGGATTGCTGGGAAGCGCTATGCTCGCCGCGGTCTCGACCGCCCTTGCCGAGATCCTGGGTGCCGCGATCGGTCTCAACATGCTCTTTGGTCTTCCCATCATCATCGGCGCTTTCCTCTCGGCGGGGTTCACCGCCTTCATGCTCTTCTCAAACAGCTACCGGAAGCTCGAACGATGGATCATCGCCTTTGTCTCTCTGATCGGCTTCGCCTTTCTCATCGAGCTGAGCCTGGTGCATATCGAATGGCCTGCTGCGGTCAAGAGCTGGCTCGTGCCTTCCTTTCCTGCGGGATCGATGCCGATCGTGATGAGCGTGCTCGGCGCTGTCGTCATGCCCCATAACATCTTCCTCCATTCCGAGATCATCCAGAGCCGGCAGTGGAACCTCGAGAGCGATGAGGTGATCACCCGGCAGCTGAAGTATGAGTTTTACGACACCCTTGCTGCGATGCTCGCCGGGTGGGCGATCAACAGCGCGATGATCCTCGTTGCGGCAGCTGCATTCTATTCCCATGGTATAGCGGTCACCGCACTCCAGCAGGCCGAGGCGACCCTGAAACCCCTCCTCGGAAACGCGGCTGCCATTGTTTTTGCCGTTGCCCTGGTCCTTGCGGGCTTTTCATCATCAATAACCGCGTCAATGGCCGGGGCGAGCATCTTCGCCGGCATTTTCCTTGAGCCCTACGATATCAAGGACAGCCACTCTCGCATCGGCGCGGCCATTACTGTTGCGGGAGCGCTGGTCATCATCGTTTTCCTCACCGATCCCTTCAAGGGACTCATCTGGAGCCAGATCGCCCTGAGCATTCAACTGCCCTGGACGGTCTTCGCGCTCATAAAGCTCACCTCATCGAACAGGGTCATGGGAAAGTACGCAAACCCGCCCAGCCACAGAATATCTCTCTGGATTATCGCGGTCATTGTTTCTGCTCTGAATGCTATGCTGCTCATTCAGATCCTCAGGGGATAAGGATATTCGGTTTGCAACAGGGTACATATTTCCTCTCACGTTTGTTTACAATAGTCCAATAATCTCAAGGAGGCATGGATGAGAAAGGCAACGGTCAAGCGGAAGACGAATGAAACAGACATTATAGTTGAGCTCAATCTCGACGGAAAGGGTGATTACAAGATCAATACCTCCATCGCCTTTCTCGATCACATGCTCTCGCTCATGACCATGCACGGGATGTTTGATCTCAAAATTTCCGGGAAAGGGGATATCCAGGTCGATTTCCACCACCTCATGGAAGACATCGGCATTAGCTTCGGAGAAGCGATTGCGAAGGCGGTGGGCGACAAGAAGGGCATCCAGCGCTACGGCCATGCGGTGATTCCCATGGACGAGAGCCTTGCCGAGGTGGCGCTCGATCTCAGCGGGCGGCCCTATCTCATGTACAAGGTGAAAGCGCATAAGGGACGCGTGCGGGATCTCGAGGTGTCGCTCTTTGAGGACTTCTTCCGTGCGCTCAGCAACCATGCCAGGATGAATACCCACATCATCATGAGGCACGGCAGGGACCTGCACCACATCTATGAGGCGATCTTCAAGGCTTTCGGCAGGGCATTGTCAGGAGCGGTGGCGAAGAACGCGAAGCGCAAGGGAGTGCCCTCGACCAAGGGAAAACTCTAACCGCCGGCGCCCCATGAACCCTGACATCTCCCCCTATCTGAATCGTCTCGCTTCTCTCTATCGAAGCATCGATGAGGTCTATGCACAGCTCGCGTCCCATTACGGTTCCTTCTCGTGCGAGGGCTGCACTGACAACTGCTGCACCACGGTCTTCGCCCACTACACGCTGATCGAGAACTTTTATTTTCTGGAGGGCTTCGATGCTCTCCCGGCGGTCAGGAAAAAAGAGGCTATCGAGCGGGCGGAGAAGTACCTCAGGAAACTCGAGAAGGCGGAGAAGGAAACAGCCCTCTCGATCATGTGCCCGGTGAATTTCGAGGGCCTCTGCGCAGTCTATGAGCAGAGGCCTCTGATTTGCAGAGCCCACGGCCTGCCTGCCCAGGTGTCATCGCCCCAGAAAGGGGTCGAGCACTGGAACGGCTGTCTCCGCTTTCAGGCTCTCCACGGCGATCATATCGACCTCGAAATCGACCGGACCTACTTCTATGCCGAGATCGCGGCCCTGGAGGTTGATCTCCGGAGAGATCTCATGCACTTCGAGAAATACCGGAAGACCATCGCCCACATGGTCGATGAGTATGATACCGGCGGATCATCGGTCATGAAGCAATTCATCACGAGCATCAAAGAAAAGGCGGGGCGCAAGGAATGACCCTTGACAATGTGAAACGGGCACTGTGGTCTGATGTCCATCATGTTCTCATCGACATGGACGGGACGCTGCTCGATAAATATTTCGACGACTTCTTCTGGGGGCATCTCGTGCCCGAGAAATATTCGGAGAAGAACGATATCTCGTTTGGGAAGGCAAAGGAGGTCCTCTACGCGAAGTACCGCCATCACGAGCGGACGCTCAACTGGACGGACATCGATTTCTGGTCAGAGGAACTCGGCCTCGATATCCCGGCCCTGAAGGAACAGATCAGACACCTGATCGATGTCCATCCCTATGTCCTGGAGT
>JBLNHB010000310.1:0-2503 GCA_050268805.1 bacterium
GCGGAAGGCTTTTATATCGTGCACAGGGAGAGACCCTTCTACGGAGCTCTCACCGATTTCATGTCCGAGGGCCCGGTCGTCGTCATGGTTGTGGAGGGTAAAAATGCCATCAGCACCGTGAGAGACATCATGGGAGCAACCAATCCAAAAGAGGCGAAGAAAGGGACCATCCGGGCTGATTTTGCCTCGGACATTGAAAGGAACATCGTTCATGGTTCAGATTCACCACAATCAGCATTATTTGAAGTCTCCTATTTCTTCTCCTTATTAGAAATTACTTAAGACCGATACTGATTTATATCTCTTGGAGCGAGTGATCTGACATAGAGTCCCGCATTGAATGAATAGGAGCGCTTAGGAAGCATAAGGGGTTGTTTTGTATCGATCCTCTCTCATAAGCAAATTCAATCGCCATATCGGCATTATTGTCCTCTTCTTGGGGGATATTCTCATACTACTTGGACTCTTTTATTTATCCGTGCTTTTCCGGAAATATTTGTTCCCCCCCTTTTTTCCCGGTGCTCCTTCATTTGACCACAACTTGAACATGTATTTTTGGATTTTTTTCATCTGGATATTCATTCTTATCTATGAAGGCCTCTACACAAAGCGCTTGACCTTCTGGGATGAAGTGAAACTCCTCTGGAAATGCACTTTCTTTGCCACACTCACTATCATGACCATTCTTTTCATCGGACAACAGAGCGCTCTCTTTTCCAGAACCATCATAGTCACAATGGCATTCTGTTCACTTCTTATCTTCCCCGTTTTAAGAATCAATCTGAAAAAGGTACTTTTTGCGCTCGGATTCTTGAAAAGAAAATTGTTAATCGTTGGCGCTGGAGACGCCGGAAAGCTTGCCCTCTCTGCAATCAATCATGAGCCTGATCTCGGATATGAGGTGACAGGTTTCATTGATGACGATCCGACACTGCCCAGCAAAGTGAACGGTCTGAAAGTCCACTGCGGCATTAATCAGATCCACCGCTATATCAAAAGGTGCGGAATCCACGATATCCTTGTCGCGAAGCCGGAACTTGATAAAGATGCATTAACCAAAATTATCGGTAAAATACAGCACACTGTCGAAAATACCCTTTTCGTACCTGATTTGCCGGATATCGCTGTACTCGGCACTGAATTAAGACATTTCTTCCGTGATCAGACTATTGTCATAGAAATTAAGAATAACCTTGCCAAACCAGTCAATTATATCGTAAAAAGACTTTTTGATTTCATCGTTGGGTTTCTGTTCTTGAGTGTTCTCACTTTACCGCTTTTGATCATCTATCTCCTCATACGACTGACATCGCCAGGTCCTGCAATATTCAAACAGGAAAGAATCGGGAAATACGGCAGGCCGTTCGTCTGTTACAAATTCAGAACCATGCGCCAGGATGCAGAGCAGATTCTGCAAAATATTCTTGAAAAAGACCAGATCGCAAAACGTCAATGGGGAGAGTACCGGAAACTGATAGATGATCCAAGGATAACACGGGTTGGCAAGTTTCTGCGTGAGACTTCTCTGGATGAACTTCCCCAGATTTTCAACGTCATGAGAGGTGACATGAGTCTCATCGGTCCCCGACCGGTCACCAAAGAGGAAATTGAGAAGCACTATCAGGATATGTCTCAGCTCTATTTGAGCGTCCCGCCGGGAATCACGGGCCTGTGGCAGGTGAGCGGAAGAAGCGATTCGAGCTACGAGCAGCGGATTTCGCTCGATTCTTGGTACGTGAGGAATTGGAATTTGTGGCTCGATATAATGATACTATTTAAGACAATCAAAGTAGTTCTTAAAAAGCAGGGAGCGCGGTAGCTCAGTGCGAGAAGCTAATTGTGACACACATGCGTCAGTGTTTTTTCCAACTGGCCCCTAACAATTTCCTCTATTTTTTTTAGTGCTTCCGGTGTCGTCGCTTCAAATCTCAGGACAAGAGCCGGTTGAGTGTTCGATGCCCTCACAAGTGCCCACCCCTCGGGGAAGCTGACCCGTATGCCGTCAATCGTCGTGTTAGGATTGTCCCTGAAGGCCTCCTGCATCGCCATGACCACTCTGAACTTCTTGTCGTCAGGGCAATTGAATCTGATCTCCGGCGTGTTTATCACAACGGGGATGCCGTTGAGGAGCTTTCTCACTCCGAAGGGCTCGCCCGATTTCTTCATGATTTCAAGGAGCCGCACGGATGCGTAAATAGCGTCATCAAACCCGAAATAGCGGTCAGCAAAGAAGATATGCCCGCTCATCTCACCGGCAAGGACCGCTCCTTCTTCCTTCATCTTCTTTTTGATCAGGGAATGGCCGGTTTTCCACATGATCGCCCTGCCCCCCTGTTTCGCTATATCATCATACATTGTCTGAGAACATTTAACCTCTCCGATAACCGCTGCACCCGGATTCTTTTGTAAGACATCACGCGCAAAAATAATCATTAACGCATCACCCCAGACAGGCTCGCCCTGCTCATTAATGACACCGATCCTATCTGCGTCCCCGTCATAG
>JBLNHB010000311.1:0-3074 GCA_050268805.1 bacterium
GTTTCCTTCGCTCCTCAAGCTCCGCTATTCCCGCGTGGGCCATCTCAAGGAGAATTGTTATTCTCTTCCGCAGGGGAGGATGGGTTGAGAGGAGGTCGGCAAGCCACCCCTCGGATTCGTCGAGCGCATCGGCCCTCGGGTTCACAATGCAGAGCATTTCGAGCCCGCCTCCAATGGAGCCCGTCCCCCGCCAGTTCCGGGACAGGAGGTGAAGGACCTCAGCGAGGGCCAGGGGATTTCGGGTCATGCGCACCGCCCCTGCATCGGCGCGGTATTCCCGCTCCCGGGAGATGAACATGTTCAGCAGGTAGCCGAGTTTGAGCATGATGAACGAGAAGAGATACGCAGGGGAAAAGAAGGCCCGTCCCCTGGAGAAGGTCTGCATCTTTTCCATAATCGACGACGGAAGACCGAAGAGGCTCGCGGCAACAGTGCTCTCGAGGCAGTCTCCGGAGAGGATGTGGTATGCCTCGTGGGCGATCACCGCCTCGGTCTGTTCTCTCGACAGTCTGGAAATCAGCCCCTCAGTAATCGCTACGAGCGCATTCCCTTTTAGGTCGACGGCAGAGAGCGCGTTCATGGAAAGGCTCGGGATCACAGCGCAAACTATCTTTTCCCGGTTGCCTGCAGCCACATGGATTTCATCCATAATATTCAATAACCGCTTGTGAAGCTCATCTTCGGGGTCCGGATCGACTGCTCCCAGGTTGCCCTTGATGTATTGAACGGCGTTTGAAGCGGAAAAATAAAAATGAATCGAAGCAACGAAAGTTGAAAACAGAAAAATGAAGAGGATCTTCTCCCCTGTCACAGGAGACCCGCTCTGCAGAACTATTCCGGGGTGAAAGGTGAGAACGAGACCTGCGGCTATGAGGAAATACATCACGATGAGGACAAGGAAGAAAATCCCGATTCTCCAGTTCTTCTGCCGCTCGATATCAATAAAGGTAATAGCCATGGCACATATGAACCACAGAGGCACAGAGAGAGTCAGGAGAAACTAGCTCAGAAAGGATTCCCCGGATTCCATTGTCCAGTTTTCCTTTTGAAGCTTCTCTCAGATCCTCTGTGTCTCTGTGGTTCGCTTTCAGCTTCTCGCTCTGATGCTTATCTCCGCTTTCGGTACTGCTCTTGCCTCAGCTTCTGCCTCGAAATATTCCTCCTTGCTGAAGGCTCCGAAGAGCGAGGCGATCAGATTGTTGGGGAAGACTTCCTGTTGCGTCCTATAGTTCGCAACAAGGTCATTGTAGAGCTGGCGGGCAAAGCCGATGCGGTTTTCCGTTGACGTCAGCTCCTCCTGGAGCTGCATGATATTCTGATTGGACTTAAGGTCGGGATAGTTCTCCATCAGCGCAAAGAGCCTTCCCAGGGCCTGGGTGAGCATGTTCTCTGCCTCTGCTTTTTCCTGCATGCCCGAAGCCGAAACCGCCTTCGCCCTGGCGCTGATAACCTTTTCGAGCGTGTCCTGCTCAAATTCCATTGCTCCTTTGACCGTGGATACGAGATTGGGGATCAGGTCATGCCTTCGTTTGAGCTGGACATCGATCTGCTTCCCTGCATTGTGAACCTGGTTCCTGAGCGACACGAGGCTGTTGTATATGAAAACCACTGCCAGAACACCGAAAACAAGAATTCCAAGAATTATCCATCCGGCCATAGCTCCTCCTTTTATCCATTTTTATCGTCCACTGAGAACGATTTATTGAGTATCCTTGCCTGCGGATCGCAATTTCAGGCTTGACCATGAATCCAGCACCCCCCTTCACTTCCCCCTTGGCAAAGGGGGACACAGAGGGGTGGATTCCGCAGGAATTCCTCATGAGCCTTGGGTTCACGAAGGGGAAGGAAAATATATTCACCCTCCCCTCAATCCCCTCCCATCAAGGGAGGGAAATTTAAAAAGTCCCCTTTCCCCTTGTGTGAGTGGGTCAGCCCACAATATGCAAAGTATGAGCGGGTGTGGCGATAAAATTTTTTGCATCGATACCTTAATGTGAACTATTAATAAGCATATGGAACACACCGGGCGATTCATTCATCAGGAAAACAACCCTTTATGGAACTAAAATACCTCATCGATTTCAAAAAATTTTTGAGCCATGCCCGCTCATGAAGCTGCAAAATTTGTGAAATAAACTGGGTTGGGGGTGAGGGGTTCTTTTCGGGTCAAGGATTATTTGTCGGAATGTTTGATGGTTCTCGTCTTCTTCGGAAGGAACGCCTCGCAGAGGCGCCGGAGGACCGTCTTGTGCTCGTAGAACCGCTCCCATGCCCAGTTCCAGCCCTCCTTGAGCGCCTCGGCGCTCATATTCCTCGGCTCGAAGACGACGTGGCAGCCGTTGTAGTGGTTCCAGTCTGTATCGAAGAGGCGGCCTTCGTTCATAAGGCGCGCATGGAGCGGTGACTTGGGATAGGGCGTGACAATGGCAAAATCGGCAAGGATGAGATCAGCGCCGAGGGCAAAATCGATGGTGCGCTCGAAGATGCCCTCATCGTCGGTATCAAACCCGAACGCAAAGGTCCCGAAGACCCCGATGCCGGCATCCTGAAGGACCCTCACCGCCTTCTTATATTGGTCTGCAAGGGCGATATGGTCCTGCCGGTAGTCAATGTCATGGATCTTCATATCGTCGCGGTAATGCCCGGGAAGGCTTTTCTCTCTGAAGGACTGATAGGTGTTCTCATAGAGATGGTCGAAGCCCACATAGAGGAATGCGCATCCGCTCCTTGCCATCGCCCCGACAAACTCCGGGTCGTCAGCCATCCTTAATGTCCCGACCCCGATCCATTTCTTGTCAATCTGCTCGAATCGCTTCATGAGGTTCATGAAGTACGTCCGGTTCTCATAGATGAGGTTGTCGACGACAAAAACATTCTTCGCGCCGACAATTTCCATCTCTGACATGACATCATCAATGGGTCTTGACCTGAGCTTCCGTCCGTAGACGGAAGGGACATTGCAGTGTTCACACTCATAAACGCAGCCGCGCGTTGTCTGGACCGTATCGATCGCCCGGTCTCCGTCAAAGGATCTCGAATACCCTTCCACTTGCAGCAGATCACGGCGGGGAAAC
>JBLNHB010000312.1:0-6690 GCA_050268805.1 bacterium
CAACAGCTGGCCCGACAACGGCAACCTGGACAAGGCGCGCCGGCTGCTCTGGCCGATCAAGAAGAAATACGGCAACAAGATCTCCTGGGCCGACCTGATGATCCTGGCCGGCAACGTGGCGCTGGAGTCCATGGGTTTCAAGACCTTCGGTTTCGGCGGCGGTCGCGTGGACATCTGGCAGCCCGAGGAAGACATCTACTGGGGTTCCGAAGACAAGTGGCTGGACGACAACCGATACAGCGGCGAACGCACGCTGGAGAACCCGCTGGCTGCCGTGCAGATGGGCCTGATCTATGTGAACCCCGAAGGCCCCAACGGCAATCCCGACCCCGTGGCCTCGGGCCGTGATGTGCGCGAGACCTTCGGCCGCATGGGCATGAACGACGAAGAGACCGTCGCGCTCGTTGCCGGCGGCCACACCTTCGGCAAGGCGCACGGCGCGGGCGACCCGAAACTGGTTGGCCCCGAGCCTGAGGCCGCGCCTCTGGAGGAAATGGGCCTGGGCTGGAAGAACAGTTTCGGCACCGGCAAGGGTGTGCACACCACCACCAGCGGCATCGAGGGTGCATGGAAACCGAACCCCACGAAATGGGATAACGGCTACCTCGACATGCTGTTCGGCTACGAGTGGGAGCTGTCCAAGAGCCCGGCCGGCGCTCATCAATGGCATGCCAAGGACGTGAAGCCTGAACACATGATCCCCGACGCCCATGACCCGTCGAAGAAGCACCGGCCCATGATGACCACTGCCGACCTGTCGCTGCGCTTCGACCCGGTCTACGAGCCCATCGCGCGCCGTTTTCACAAGGACCCAAAGGCCCTTGCCGACGCCTTCTCCCGCGCCTGGTTCAAGCTCACCCATCGCGACATGGGTCCCAAGGTCCGCTACCTCGGCCCTGAGGTCCCGGCCGAAGACCTGATCTGGCAGGACCCCATCCCCCCCGTCAAGCACAAACTGATCACGAAGAAGGACGCTGCTGCCCTCAAGAAGAAGATCCTGGCCTCGGGCCTGTCAGTGGCGGAGCTGGTCTCCACTGCCTGGGCCTCGGCTTCCACCTTCCGCGGCTCGGATAAGCGCGGCGGTGCGAACGGCGCGCGCATTCGCCTGGCGCCGCAGAAGGATTGGGCGGTCAACCAGCCTGAGCAGCTGGCGAAGGTGCTCAAGACCCTGGAGGGCATCCAGCGCTCGTTCAATCGTGCGCAGTCCGATGGCAAGAAGGTCTCTATGGCGGACCTCATCGTGCTGGCTGGATGCGCAGCGGTCGAGGCGGCGGCAAAGGCTGCCGGTCACAGCGTGGAGGTGCCCTTCTTCCCGGGCCGCACGGACGCCTCGCAGGACCAGACCGATGCGAGATCCTTCGCCGTGCTGAAGCCCGAAGCCGACGGTTTCCGCAATTACCAGGAGAAGGCGTTCACCGTACCGGCCGAGGAGATGCTGGTGGACAAGGCGCACCTCCTGACCCTGAGCTCGCCCGAGATGACCGTGCTTGTCGGCGGCCTGCGCGTGCTGGGCGCCAACACAGGCCAGTCGAAGCATGGCGTTTTCACGAAACGGCCCGGGACGCTGACCAATGACTTCTTTGTCAACCTGCTCGACATGGACACCGTGTGGAAGCCCACGTCCGATACCAGGGACACCTTCGAAGGGCGTGATCGGAAGACAGGCGCGCTCAAGTGGTCCGCCACCCGGGTTGACCTGGTTTTCGGCTCCAACTCGCAGCTGCGCGCCCTGTCCGAAGTGTATGCGCAGGACGATGCAAAGGAGAAGTTCGTCCGCGACTTCGTTGCAGCCTGGAACAAGGTCATGAACCTGGACCGCTTTGACCTGACCTGATCGCGATATGCCGCTGAACGAAGTACCCAAATAAGGGAAAGCAGTTCTTTCAGCCGTAGTGTAAGAACCGAGCGGGTTGATCCGGTCCGGAAATATAAGCCAGAGGAGGAGAGCATTATGTTTTAAGCTTCATTAGCTTTAGCAGCAGGTGTGCTATTGGTTGCCGGTTTCTCTCATTGCTGCTTAGTCATCGTCATAGAAATGAGAAATCCTCTATGGAGGGGGCACAAAATTGGGCACAGTGGGTAAAATGATCAAGGGGCTACAGAGCGTAACCCCTTGATCTATTGGTGGCGGGGAGAGGATTTGAACCTCTGACCTTCGGGTTATGAGGGCCTTTGAGAAAAATTCAATAACGTATTGATGTGGCTGGTTTCCCTTCAACGTATTGATTTTGGCGCATTTCTCATCAGTCCATTATTTCCATTGTGTCTCAGGAGTCCACTGTTTTCCATCTGGAGGGGGCACAAAATTGGGCACAGTTGAAATGTGCGAAAGATTTTTAACACTATCATTTTTTGGGGAAGTTTGCTCGGTATTGTTGGTGTATTTCTGTGTATACCTTTGACGATGACCTTGAAGTTTGTTTGGGAGAATAATAAAAGCACGCGATGGACCGCGGTATTGCTGGGGCCCGGGATTGCCCCGGAAAAAGCTCGTCCTGCGTCTGTCAAGGGAAGGCGATCAGGTGACCGCAAAATGAGCCGGGGCAGAAAAAATCGCATACTGGGAAACAGAATCCTTTATATAGATCTTCCCCTGCCCCTGCCAAAGGAAATGCCAAGACTCCTCATTCTAGCTCTTAATGTGCTTGCGTTGATCCCCAGCACTTCTGCAGCGCCCCCTTTTCCATGGACTTTGCCTTTCGTAAGGGCCAGAACATATTTAATGTGGCGTATCATTACATCATCCATTAATAAGGATTCATTGCCTGAAGGCAAAACAGTTGTTCCCTTTGTCCCTTTGTGAGGCAGCAGATTATCAAAGGATAGCGGTTCTCCCTCCCTGTTCACTATAAGCGCCCGCTCCACTATGTTTTCAAGCTCCCTGACGTTTCCCGGCCAATCGTACGCCATGAGTTGGTCGATCGCACCAGGTGAGAGGCGTGGAGGATCTTTTATTCCGAATTCATTCGATTTGCGATTAATAAAATGACGTACAAGGTCCGGAATATCGAAATTCCTTTCCCGAAGCGGAGGGATCACGATGGGAAATACGTTCAGCCTGAACCAGAGATCTTCGCGGAATTTGCCTTCTCTAACCATATCTTCCAGGTTGCGATGCGTTGCGGCAATGATCCTAATATCGACCTTTACCGGACGCGATCCTCCGACCCGCTCGAACTCTTTGTGCTGCAGCACACGGAGCATCTTCACTTGCGCCTGAAGGGATAATTCCCCTATCTCGTCCAGGAAAACGGTCCCCTTGTCAGCACGTTCGAAAATGCCGCGCTTCAACGAAACAGCGCCCGTGAACGCACCCTTTTCGTGGCCGAACAGTTCACTGTCCAGAAGCGTTTCGGCAATGGCGCCGCAGTTGACCCTGATGAAGGGGCCATCCCGGCGCATTGAGCGGTTATGAATCGCGCTGGCAACTATTTCCTTGCCCACTCCTGTTTCACCGAGCAAAAGCACAGGACTGCTCAGATGCGCAACCTGCGCAGCTTTCCTCATGACATCCTTCAGTCCCACTGCATCCCCCGAAACTCTGTCCCCGGAAAGCCGCTTCACCTCTCCTTGAAGCTCGCGATTATCATCCTCAAGCCTGTCCTTCAGCCTGAGTACTTCCTCATGCCTCAACGCATTTGACAAGGCGATGGCAAAGGGGTCTTTCAAAAGAGAGACGAGCCGTGCATGCTCCTCTGTATGCTCAATATCTCCCTCTGTCGTGATGGCGAGAGAGCCGATGTCCTGGCTCTCCAGAATCAGCGGCATCACAATGCTCGATGTGGCGGGTTTTCTTTGAAACTGCCGACCAAAAACATCTGATACAGAAAGAAAAGGATCGGGATTCGAACGGAGGAATCTTTTTACGTTTCCATTATGAAAGAGTTTCATGACGAATTCCCGCAGCTCGGGTGGCATAGGGGTAAGTATGTCTACCGCCTTACTTCCCTCTTTTGTTGCGATTACGAGTGTCTTTATCGAAGATAGATCAGACTCATAAAGGTGAAGACTCATCCAATCGACCGGCATAACAAGTGAGAGGTAAGAGAAACATCGTCCTACCGCTTTCGAGAGGTCTAAACTGCTCAGTATCTGGATCGTTGCCTGTCTGAAAAATTCATTTTCATCCATTCAATGTCTCCTAGGGAACTCTCAAGATAATTTTGTCATATATCGCTATCCTAACTCTTTACTGCCAAATATGACAATAAATAACATGACATATGACACTCACGAAATACCTTCTCATATAAACTCCTTGATAGTACTGTTTTTTTTGCTTGGCATGTTAGTGGCAAAAGCAATATGGATGCAAAAGATTATAAGAAGGATTCGATGGGGGTCAAGGAAAAAAATCCAAGTAAAAAAGGAATCTCGCCAGGAGATTCTCGACTTAGCGAGGGACCGATGAGATTCGGGCAGAAGCCGCGAATTCCGGGGTTGGCAGTTTTCGGGATTGATGAACGGGTCTTTGTATCATTGAATCTTAGAGGAAGGACTGGAGAAAAAATGGAATGGGACAAACGGTTAGCCGACTTAGCGCAACAGCCAATTTATACTGATCCTACGTACTGCATAGGCAAACTTTCGGCTGCCTGTAATAAACCCATATCAGTAGCACCGGATCAAAGTCTCCAAGTGGCCACAACTCTCATGCTCACACATGATTTCTCTCAATTACCGGTAATGACATCTGATTATGACGTGAAGGGTATCATTACCTGGACTTCTATTGGAATTCGACTCGCACTTGGGACAAGAGGAAGTCTTGTCCGCGAATTCATGAATCCTCATCAGGAAATTCCAGCAACCTCTTCATTAATTAACGCAATCCCAATCATTGTCCAATCTCAGTATGTACTTATCCGTGATCAGGGCCGTATTACCGGGATTGTTACAGCGAGCGACCTTAGCCTTCAGTTCCAGCAGCTAGCCGAACCCTTTTTGCTGCTCGGTGAAATTGAAAACCATATCAGGCTCGTTATCGGAGATAAATTTTCACCTGCAGAACTCTCTGCTATTCGCGATTCTGAAGACAGTAATCGAAAGGTGAACAGTATTTACGATTTGACCTTTGGTCAGTATATACATCTTCTTCAAAATCCGGATAAATGGAAGAGAATTAATTTGTCAATTGATCGGGTTGCATTTTGTGATCAATTAGACACTGTCCGTAAAATTCGTAACGAAGTTATGCATTTTAACCCGGATCCCATGAAAGCAGAGGATTTGCAGCTTCTTCGCGACTTTTTAAACTTCCTGCGGCTGCTGCAAAACATCGGCGTTCATTAAGGCATTATTTACTACGATTACCATGACGGCATCTGCTAAATGCAATGATATCATCTCAAAATAAGAAAGGATTTGTACGGCAAAAGGGGCGTGTCCTATTTACGGTACTGGCGTTTCTGGCATTCACGATGCCCTTGCCTGCCTATGCTTCCGAAGAGGTCAAGAGCCCGCCGCCGAGCGGTGCGCGGTCCGAAAATGTCATCAGCGTTCCTTACGGATTCTATAACTCCAGTTTCGGCGCTGCCGTGGCGTATGTCTACAGCATTGTGGGATCTCCGGAGCCGCAGTCCGCGTACACGGCAACGGCCATGGTCGGCTCCACAGGCACTGCCATGCTGTTCCTGATTGGTCACGACATCCGTATGTTCGGCGTCGAACGGCTGTTCATTGATCCTATCGTGTCGACTGGATATTTTGTCGACTACAATGCTTACATCGACGGCAACCCCGGATTTCCGGATCAGCGAGCAGGAAGCAACGAGTCGGACAAGAACAATTACGTCACCGGGAGCGGTTGGGACAATTATTTTCGCATCACCTTCAAATACCTCCTGCCGATTGGCAACGGCAAAGACCAGATCGTCAATGCCTATCGGTTGAAAGGTGGGCTGCTGGAATCAGGCGCCAGTGGAGGAACGTCCTGGAATCCGTTGGAGAGCGGTCGGACGTTTCTGCAGGTGCGCCCGTTCTACCGCTCACAGGAGATCAACAGTGACTTTGTCGATGTGGTACAGAAGACCAATGGTCTCGATTTTACTCTTTATTGGGACAACCGGGATTTTTCTTACAACCCCTCCCAGGGAAATTCCCTGCAGTTGAGGGTTTCCCGCGATTTCGGCTGGGCGAACAGCTCAAATCCCTGGACAGTATACACAGCTGAATTTGACAAGTATTTCTCGCTCGGCCCGTCAGACACGTTCAGGCAGCGGGTTCTCGCTTTCGACATCTGGACGGCCTATTCCCCCTCATGGGAAGTCAAACCTGACGGCACCATTGCCAACCGGCCCCCAACCTATGCCGGCGCTACGCTGGGTGGTTTGTGGAGGATGCGCGGCTTTGCGGACCAGCGCTTCAGCGACAAGGCCAGCATTTACTACGGGGCGGAGTATCGCATGATCCCCGAATGGAACCCGTTCAACGAGTGGCCCTGGCTTCAGCAATACATTGGAGTCCAGTGGATTCAGTTGGCTCCCTTTGTTGAAGCAGGACGCGTGGCCCCTTCGTGGAACTTTAACGAGCTGAACTCCGCCTTGAAATGGGACGCTGGTATCGGCTTCAGGGCCATGGCAAAAGGGCTTGTGGTTCGGATCGATGTGGCCGGCTCTAGTGAGGGCGCAAGCGTCGTCATGATGGTCGAGCAGCCTTTCCAGTTCTGACAGGAGATATTAATCGTCCTAT
>JBLNHB010000313.1:0-5152 GCA_050268805.1 bacterium
TAGCAAAAGGGGCGATTCCGGTGTTTATTGCACAGGGTATGTTCGGGAGCGACCTGAGAACCGGCGTTGTTGGGTTGGCAGCTGTCGCTGGGCATGTGTTCTCGGTGTTTCTCAGGTTCAGGGGAGGCAAGGGAGTTGCGACCTCCCTCGGGGTTCTTGCCGTCTATGCTCCCCGGGCAGGGCTCATTACCGTTGCTCTCTGGCTCGTTACCTTTGCCATTTCTCGGGTTTCATCACTCAGCGCAATCGTGGCATTCCTGCTCCTGCCGCTCACGACATGGCTCGTGGAGTCTGCACAGGAAAAAGCCCTCGTAACACTCCTCATGTCGGTGTTGATTATAATCCGCCATAAAGATAATATTAAAAGATTGCTGAAAGGTGAAGAATCAAGGGTGCGGGAGAGGTCGTGAAAAAAATATTCATACTCATTTTTCTTTTCTTTGCCGTGTCCTACTCGCTGTTCGCTCAGGATCTGTATGAGGAGAGGCTCAATAAGGGCCTCAGGAATGCGGATGACGTTTCCTACTACCTGATCGAAAAGGCGCACAACGATCCTGCGAACATTCAGGAATATCTCGCGGAGGCGGTGAAGCTCTCACCGGACCTTCCGGCTGTCTACTTTCATCTGGCATGGGTAAGTCTCACGACATCCCCGGCCAATCTCTATGAGAGTGCTCATTACCTGCTTGGCGGGTTCCATGCATACAAGAAAAATTTCTGGTGGATCTTCAATCTCACCGGTATAGCCTACCTCGGCTTCCTCCTTACCCTCGTCTGTTCGGTCCTGTTCGCCGTTCTCGTACGGCTTTCCCTCGATGTCCCCCTCCTCACCCACGAAATCCGGGAAGACGGCAAGAGCTTTTTCATTCTCCTCCTCGCGTTCTTCATTTCCGCGCTCGGGCCGCTCTATTTCATCGCGGCGATGCTGATGATTCTCTCCTTCTATTTCAAAAAGGGTGACCGGTTGCTCACCTATGTTTTTCTCGGGGCCCTCGTATTCCTTCCCCTCTTCCTGAAGCCGGTCAATGTATTTCTGTCGGCAGGAACGTCACCGGAGCTCAAGGCCATTGTAGCGGTGAATGAGGGAGAAGACAATGCCTATGCCCTGTATGCTCTCCGGGGAAAGGAGGGGAGGGATGAATTGTTCTCTCTCGCACTCGCCCAGAAGAGGGAGGGCCGCTATAACGAGGCCATAGAGAACTACCGGAAGATACTGGACCGCCATCCTGACGATGCTGCCGCGTATAACAACCTGGGGAATTGCTACGCGATACTGAAGTCATACGACGAAGCGAAGGGAGCGTATGAAAAGTCGCTCAAGATCAGGCCGCTCGCGAGCGCCAACTATAATATGAGTCAGGTGTCGAGAGAAATGCTCGATTTCGAGGCAGGGGACCGGTATTTCGATGAAGCGAAAAGAATCGATTCCGATGCGGTTGCCGGCTACCGTCAGGGTTCGTCAGCAGAGCCGAACAGGCTCTATGCCGATGAACTTCTGGGGATGGCCGATTTCTGGAGATATGCGCTCGGCGTCCCGGGTGAGCATGTCATATCGCTCACCTATCTGCCCCTCTGGTCGACGCCGGTCATCGGCCTGGTGGTGCTCGTTTCTTTTGTCATCTTTTCCCGGAAAAGGAAGGTCAGGGCGTTCAGCTGCAAGAGGTGCGGGGTGGTTATCTGCGCCCGGTGCGAGAGGAGCCTCAAATGGGGGAGCATGTGCAATGACTGCTTCTCTGCTCTCGTCACGCTCGAAAAGGACCCAAGGGACAGGATCGCGAAGGTCATGACCGTCTATGATGCGAAGAGAAGAAAGAAAAACATCATCCGCTTCCTCTCGTTCGTGATGCCCGGTCTTCACCTCGTGTATACCGGGAAAATCGTGAAGGGAACGGTGCTGATGTTCCTCTTCCTCCTCTTCCCTGTGGTCTTTCTCCTCAGCATTGCCTATCAATATTCCATTTACCCCTATGCGCACAGCTGGCTCGCCTTTGCCCTCGTGGTGTCGGTGCCGACACTCTATTTTATGAACATCATTGCGACCCGGAGGTTTTTAAAGGAATGGGTTTAGAAGGTTCAATCGAAGAATTCGGATTGGCTGATATCCTTCAGCTCCTGTACTTCCAGAAAAAGACCGGTGTCCTGACGGTTGAGAGCCGCCTCGGGAGGGTCAAGATCTATTTTCACAACGGCGACATCGTCGGTGCCGAATCAAAGCACAGGCTCGAAGAGAAACGACTGGGGCGTATCCTCGTGAAAAAGGGATTATTGACGGAAGAGGACCTGAAACAGGTTCTCAGTAAGCAGAGATCATCCGGAGAGAAATTCGGGAATGTCCTTATCAAGGCAACGGGCATCACAAAAGAGCAGATCAAGGACGTGATCGTAAACCAGCTGACCGAGACCATTGTCCAGCTTTTTAACTGGAAGAAGGGGTCATACGAATTCAAGCCGCACAAAGTGGTTCTCGACAGGGACCTCGAAATCACCGTTGATACCCAGCACCTGTTGATGGACGGGCTCAGGATTGTTGATGAATGGTCTGTTATCGAAGGGAGAGTCACCCTCGATGCCGTGTTCAGGAAGAAAGAGGCTAAGGGCGTTGATCTGACCGCAGAAGAATCCGAGATCATGAACCATATTGACGGCGAAACAGACGTAAGCTCGATTGTGGAGATCTCCGGCGAGGAAGATCGTGATGTGTCCCGGATTCTGGTTTCACTGCTCGATAAGGGGGTCATCCAGGCGGTCGAGGAGAAGGCCTATGTCGCCGAGTCTGCATCCACGAGAAGAGAGCGGAGCTTCAACATACCCGTTCTCGCAATCATAACCAATCTCCTGATCATCCTTTCCTTTATCGTCTCCGTCGGTCCCCTCTTATTAGCGAAAGTGGATGCCCGTATACTATGGGCGGAAAGAGATCTCAAAAAGGTACGGCTTGCCGTGGAACGGGAAAAATTCGAAACAGGAGCGTATCCCCGATCACTCGGCCCTGCCAAGGACCCCTGGGGAAGGGCGTTCGTGTATCGCCTGACCCCGGCAGGATATGAATTGAAAAGTCCGGGACCGGACGGGATTATTGATACTCCTGACGATGTTTTCTGATCGGTCTCTCCATCCTTCGAGTCTGTCTCCGTGTCGGTTCCCGTGCATATGCATGCTCCCCGGGAGCATACGGATCTGCCGGGAATTCTTGCAGTCATCTGCAGGAAGCTTCCTCCCGGCCGGAGAGGGACAGATAAGTCCGGCATGATAGTACCAGCGAAGAACAGCATGGAGAAGGCAAAAAGAGCTGTCGTGCTTCTGAGCGGGGGGATAGATTCATCTACAACGCTCGCTCTTGCACTGTCCGAAGGGTATGCCTGTTATGCACTCAGTTTCGATTATTCCCAGAGGCACCGGAGAGAGCTTGCATCGGCAAAGCGGGTTGCCGAGTCACTGCGAGCACACGAGCACCGGGTCATCGGGTTCGATCTGAGAACAATCGGGGGTTCAGCGCTTACTGCGGACGTCGAAGTGCCGAAAGAAGGGGTCGGGGATTGGGGGTTGGGGATTAGTGAAGAAAAACCCGGAATGGCACGTCCATCCATGATCCCCATCACGTACGTTCCTGCGCGGAATACGATATTCCTCTCCTTTGGACTCGCATGGGCGGAGGTTCTGGGAGCTCCTGATATCTTCATCGGCGCGAACATTGTCGATTACAGCGGTTATCCTGACTGCCGGCCTGAATACCTTACAGCATTCCAGGAGATGGCCAACCTTGCAACCAAAGCATCGGTGGAGGGGAAGATGCGATTCAGGATCCGGGCGCCGCTCCTCTATCTTTCCAAGCCGCAGATTATCAAACAAGGCGCCCGTCTCGGCCTCGATTATGCGCTCACCTGGAGCTGCTATGACCCCCAGCCGCCACCCCAAGGGGGGGATGCCGATGCGGTCCCCTGCGGCAGGTGTGACAGCTGCAGGATTCGGGCGCAGGGCTTTCTCGATGCGGGCCTCCCCGACCCGCTTGCATTCCGGTAATGGGACTCCCTGAACAGTTCAGCGGCATTGACGTGGAGACACTATTCTCTGCCGGGGGACTTCTTTCCTCAAGCCTTCACGGGTTTGAATACCGGGAAGGCCAGGCACGTATGGCAAAGACGGTCCTCGATGTTCTGCAGCATGACCGGACCGCGATCGTCGAAGCGGGGACCGGTATCGGGAAGAGCCTGGCCTATCTCGTTCCCCTCGCGCTCTGGCTCACCGAGGCAGATCCCCCGAGGGCGATTGTGTCGACCTATACCAAAGCACTGCAGAAACAGCTCTTCGAAAAGGAGCTTCCCTTTATCAAGAAACACTTTTTCCCGTCCCTCAGGTATGCCGTTTCCTTCGGCAGTGACAATTACCTCTGCCTCAGGCGTCTTGAGCAGGCGCGGCAGCACGGTCTCTTTGATGCCGAAGAGATGGGCCGTGTTCTTGAGATACTCCGGTGGTCCAGGGACACCGCAACAGGACTGAAGGGAGAGTTCCCGATCGGTGCGGGCCTGTGGCAAAAGATCTGCAGGGAATCAGATACCTGCTTCGGAAGAAAGTGCTGTTTTTATCATGGATGTTTCTACCAGACCGCAAAGGCGCTCGAGCGGAAGGCGAACATCATCATAACAAACCACCACCTGTTCTTTGCCCATGTGGCTTCGAATTACAGCGTGTTACCGGATGCGCGGGGCCTGGTCCTTGACGAGGCCCACGAGATTGAAGATATCGCGTCCGACCATCTCGGTATCCGGGTGTCGAACTACCAGCTGCGCTCCCTGCTTGATTCGATCATCTCCTCCCGGGGAAGGGGGCTGCTCGTGCGGTTGAAATGGCTGGACACTGACCGGATGCAGGAGATATCAGCTGCGGTTGAGCGGGTGAGGAGGGCAGGAGAACTTTTTTTCACGGACCTCGAACGCCTGTTGGCCGGGAAGAGAAGCCTCAGGCTCCATGACCGCATGACAGGGGGGGATGGCCTTGCAGACGAACTGGGAGCGTTGCAGCCGGTCTTTGAATCTCTTGCTCGCATATCCGGAGACGAGGAAGAGCGGATTGAGCTCCAGGCAGTTTCCCTGAGGATGAGCGCATATCGGGAGGGTCTGATCAATATCCAGGGACAGGATTACGGCAATCATGT
>JBLNHB010000314.1:0-13358 GCA_050268805.1 bacterium
CGGTGGTCCGACACCGTCACCTACGGAGACATCCACCACATTTCAGAGGTTGAATTCTCGAAATTCAATTTCGATCACGCCGACGTGGACCTTCTGAAGAAGCTCTTTCATGACTTCGAGAGAGAATCAAAACGGTTCAACGAACTCGGCCTTGTGCTTCCCTCGTACGAGTACTGTCTGAAATGCTCTCATACCTTCAACCTCCTCGACGCCCGGGGAGCGATCTCGGTATCCGAGCGGACCGCCTATATCGCGCGGGTCAGGGCGCTGGCGCGCCTCTGTGCCGAAGGATATGTGAAGCAGCGGGAAGCCTTCGGATTCCCGCTCCTGAAGAGAATGAAAAGTGAAAAAAGATAAACCGACACCTTTTCTGCTCGAGATCGGGACCGAGGAAATACCGGCCCGGTTCTTCATCACCCTTCCTGACATGATACAGAACAATACTGCCGCCGCCTTTGAAAAGAACCGGATAGCGTTCACCGGCATCAGATGTTTTGCAACACCCCGAAGGATCGCGGTTACGGCAAACATACTCAATGCCGTCCAGAAGACCGATATCTCCGAGATCATCGGGCCTCCTAGCCGGGTCGCATTCGATGCACAGGGCAAACCGACCAAGGCAGCCGAAGGCTTTGCGCGGACGCAGGGGGTCAGGGTATCTGACCTCCAAATCAAAAGAACCGAGCGCGGTGATTATATTGCCGCAGTCAAGGAAACGAAGGGCGAAAAGGTCTCAAAGGTCTTGCCGGTCATCGTGCCCGACATTATCCGTTCCCTCCATTTCCCCAAGGCCATGCGGTGGGGATATCATACCCTGCGGTTTGCCCGCCCCATACAGTGGCTGCTCTGCCTCTATGGAGAAGCAGTAGTGAAATTCGAAATGGATGGGATCAAGAGCGGTTCTTTCACCTATGGCCACCGTCTTCTCGCCCCTGGGAAAAGAACTGTCCGGAAGCCGTCAGAGTATGTGAAATCGCTCAAGAGGGTTATGGTCATTGCCGATCACAAGACCAGGCGGGAGCTTATCGAAAAGGCGATTCATGCTGTTGCAAAGAAGTCGAATCTCATGCCGGTCCATGACGAAGCGCTCCTGGGCCATGTCAATTTTCTCGTTGAGCATCCCCATGCCGTCAGGTGCGAATTCCCTGAAGAATATCTCCAGCTCCCTCCGGAACTCCTGATAACGGTAATGAAAGACCACCAGAAGTACTTCGCCCTCACCAGGAAAGACGGCAGGATTGTGAACTCCTTTGTTGTCATCAGTAATACGAACAGGACACACGAAAAAGCAGTACGGGAAGGGGCCGAAAAAGTCATCAGGGCGCGCTTCGAGGACGCGAAGTTCTATTACACGGAGGACACCAGGACAACCCTTTCGGAAAGACTTGAAATACTGAAGGGTATCACCTTCCATGAAAAGATCGGGACTGTTTTCGAAAAAGTGAAGCGGATAAAGGCGCTCGCTGTTGAAATCGCCTCGCTCACTGTTCCCGGGAAAAAAGATCTTGTCGAACGATCTGCGGAGCTCTGTAAATCGGACCTTACCACGGGAGTGGTAAGAGAATTCCCGGAACTGCAGGGAATCATCGGCTCCTACTATGCGCTCAAGGAAGGGCTTCCCGCCGAGGTCGGCCTTGCGATCAGAGAGCACTATAAGCCACTCAATACAGGGGACAGCATCCCTTCCTCAGATGAGGGCAGGGTCCTGAGCATCGCAGACAAGATCGACAATATCGTCGCCTTTTTTTCTGCAGGAATCATTCCCTCGGGATCGGAAGATCCCTTTGCCCTGAGAAGACAGGCACAGGGAATCGTCCAGATCCTCCTCGCTCACCCCTATCCGGTAACTCCCGAGGAGCTCCTCCAGAGGGCAGCGGGGAACATCGGCGCCGCCGGAAGGGCCGTGATACCGGTGATCGAGACATTCATTCTCCAGAGGATCGAATTCAGCCTGACCTCCGACGGCTTTGCAGAGGACATCGTCAAGAGCCTGCTCGGCGACGCGCTCGGAAACCGGCTCTCGCTTCTCCCGGCAAAGGCAAAGGCGATCAGCGCTTTCAAGAGGGAAAAGGAGGCATCGCGCTTCCTCGCAGCTATCAAGCGGGTGAAGAACATCCTCCCCTCTTCCCAGCCTGCAGACATAGATACGGCGCTCTTTTCCGATACCGCAGAAAACGATCTCTTCGACGCCGTCACGAAGGTATCGGCATCCGTCCGCGACCGGTTGAATAACGATCAGTTTCCCGGAGCGCTCGCGGAACTCGGGACACTCGTTGATCCCATCAACCGTTTCTTTGATTCCGTCCTCGTCATGGACAAAGACGAGCGGATCAAAAAAAACCGCCTCGCCCTCCTGTCGCTGGTCTGGAACGCCGCCCGCACCGTCTGCGACTTCTCGCTCCTCGCCGAAAACCCTCAGTAACGTTCCTTGACAAAGTTACTGAATTATGATAAGAAGACTCATTACCGAAGCCTTTCACCCGATTCTCGGGACAACACTCTCGAAGGAGGTCTACCATGAATTTCCCCGAAGAACTGAAATACCACAAAGAACACACCTGGGCGAAGATAAAGGGCAATAAAGCGATCATCGGCATAACCGACCACGCGCAGGACTCTCTCGGGGATATCGTGTACATCGATCTGCCGGAAGTCGATTCGGAGATCGAGGCAAACTCCGAATTCTCCGAGATCGAGTCCACGAAAGCAACATCCTCTGTCATCGCCCCTGTGAGCGGGACCATCATTGAAGTGAATGACAAGCTTGAAGAGTCTCCCGAGATCATCAATGAGGACCCGTACGGCAAAGGATGGATCATCACCGTTGAAATGTCTGACCCGTCGGAGCTCGAAAACCTCCTCGACTCCTCCGAGTATGAAAAATATGTTGAAGAGGAAGCGAAGTGAGACTGGCTGTCCTGGGAGCTGGCCCCGGAGGCTATGTCGCTGCTCTCAGGGCTGCGCGGCTTGGAGCGGAGGTAACCGTCATTGAACGCTCCGAAGTCGGCGGGGCCTGTCTCAACTGGGGATGCATACCGACAAAAACCCTCATGGCCTCATCGAATGCCCTCGCGACAGCGAGAGGGCTCGAATCCTTCGGCATCGATCTTCAGGGCACCCTGAGACCGAACATAGACAAAATCCTCGCACGTAAGAACAAGATCGTCTCAACACAAATCAAAGGGATACAGAGCCTTTTCAAGAGCTGGAACATAACCCTGAAGGAGGGAACAGGATCATTTATCTCTCCGCGGGAACTGCGCGTGGACCTCAAGGACGGTTCACGGGAAACGCTCTCGGCCGATGCCTTCATCATTGCGACCGGGTCGCGGCCCGCGCAGATCCCGGCCTTTCCCTTCGACGGTCAGCATATCATCTCCTCGACGGAGGCGCTCGAACTCGCTGAGGTCCCGAAGCGGCTTCTCATCATCGGTGCGGGATTCATCGGCTGCGAATTTGCCTTCATCTGGAGGGAATTCGGTTCAGAAGTCACCATGGTCGAACTCCTCCCCCGTGCCCTCTCTACCGAGGATGAAGAGATCGCAAAGCTCCTGGAGCGGGAGCTGAAAAAAAGAAAAATAAAGCTCCTTACCGGAGTGAAGGTCGAAACAGCAACGGTCGCGCCTCACGGCGTCTCGGTCGTCCTCTCCAACGGTGCCGCGCTGACCGCCGACACGGTCCTCGTGTCAATCGGTAGGACATTCAACAGTGATGGTCTCGGTCTCGAGCAGGCGGGCGTGGCCACGGGAAAGAGGAAGGAAATCATCGTGGACAGGAGCCTCAGGACAAGCATTCCGAACATCTATGCGGTCGGCGACGTGACCGGGACCATGCTCCTCGCCCACGTCGCTTCCGCGCAGGGCAAGATCGCCGCTGAAAACATCATGGGTTCTGATACAACGATCGACTACTCGGTTGTCCCTGCCGCCCTCTTCACGACTCCGGAGATTGCTTCGGTCGGCCTCAGGGAGTTTCAGGCACAAGAGATGGGGATAGACTACCGTACCGGCGAATTTCCGTTCAGGGCGCTCGGCAAGGCACATGCCATAGGCGAAATAACCGGCTTCGTCAAGATCATCGCAGACCGGAAATCCGACAAGATCCTCGGCGCCCACATCATCGGTCCTCACGCTTCAGATCTCATCCATGAATGCGCCCTTGCCATGCAGACGGGCCTGACGGTGAAGGACCTAAGCCGGACAATCCATGCCCATCCCACCCTGTCCGAAGGTCTCCAGGAGGCAGCAGAGGATGTGCATGGTATGGCGACCCACGGTGCAAGGCCATAAGCAGAGCGATGACAACGGTCCAGAAATTCATGGACGAGCCCCTCTGGCTCACGGAATCCAAGAAGTCCTTCCGGGAACTCTACATCGAGCTCGATACGATCCTCAAGGGCGTAGACCGTTTTTTTAACCTTGAAAACCTTCCTATTGACCGGGAATCGATCTCTGACAAAAATTTTCACAATGAGCTCGTCATCATCAGGGATTCCATTGTGAGGTCGCTCAGCGTTCTCGAGGTTGTCCTGCCGGAGAAAAAGAAGAACGCCTACTGGTTTGGAAAGTTCGCCGAAGCGAAACTGCTCACCGACCAGATGCGCGATCAGATGAAGGGCAAGCTCTATCAGGGGGATGATCCCGAAAAGTGCGTGTTCCTCCTCTATGATTCTCTCATCAATTTCAAGGGCATCGTCAGCGATGTGTTGCGGACAAAACACATTCATTACACCAGCTTCAGAAACATCGGCGAGATCGTCTGCAGAGACATCCGTGAGAACCGGTACCTCAGCCCCTTCGGGTCGGAAATCAATCCTGAATACGACCGCATCGAGAACAACCAGATCGGCGGCACTGTGAAAACCATCAAGGACAGGAAACTGAAGAGGAGTATTTCCATGAGTTTCATCTTCTTCTTCCGGCAGCTCCGTTATCTGAACTGCATCGACATCACGACAAAGAGAAACATATCGATCAGCTGCGGCCTGCTCATCCTGACGCTCATCAATTCAGAGATGCGCCATATCATCAGGTTCATCGAAAAGGAAACCTCCCGGGAACACTTCAAACAATTCAGGGACTTTTTCCACGCTATCGTCTTCCAGATCTCCATGGAGCAGAAGCGCGTCTTTCACCAGGAGCTGAGGAACATTCTCCAGATGAAGAACATCCCCAACCTCAGGGGAAAGATTGAGAACAGCCACGGCATCCTGAAGAACACCCTTGAACAGTGTATTGTCCAGATCGCAGAGATATTCAACCCATCCATCACGGGAGACCAGATCTTTTCGAGCTTCATCACCAAGCTGGGACAATCCCTCAAGCTCAGAGAGGATATCTTTATCCTTCACCGGATTCTCTCCTTTCTCGAACGGAACCTCGCGTATAAGGACAAACGGGAGTCACTCTTCGAATCCCTGAAAAACTTCATGCTCTATTTTGAGAGCTTCACCTTCCGGCTTCTGAGACACGATGATTACGAGGAATTCGTCAAATTCTTCGGTGAATTCCTGACCGATGTCACTATGAAAACGCTCAATGACGAAGGGCTCAAGAAATTGTCCGCAAACATCCACAACTTCAAGATATTCCTCGACACATCCCTCAGTCATATCAACAACCGCGTCGAGCTCCAGAACCATTCCATTGATCTCGAGAAAACGGAGCTTCTCCTGCGTCAGTATGTCCAATGAGAACGGTGGAACATTGCACGAGGAACCGTGAGCATGCTATCATTCACCGATATTGCAAGGAGGTACTATCATGGGAGAAATTATCGATGTTCATGCGAGGGAGATCCTCGACTCGAGGGGGAACCCCACTGTTGAGGTTGAAGTAGTCCTCGAATCGGGAATCATCGCCACGACTGCCGTGCCTTCAGGGGCCTCCACGGGCCAGCGGGAAGCGCTCGAACTCCGAGACGGAGACAAATCCTATTATCTCGGCAAGGGAGTAACAAAGGCAGTCGGCCATGTGATCGACGAGATCTCGCCGAGGCTCATCGGCATCGATTCCTCTGAACAGACCACCATCGATTCTCTCATGAACGAGCTTGACGGAACGGAGAACAAAAGCCGTCTCGGAGCAAACGCGATCCTCGGCGTCTCTATGGCCGTCTGCAGGGCCTCGGCTGAAGAACTCGATCTCCCTCTCTACCGGTACATCGGGGGCGCAAACGCGAAAGTCCTCCCGGTTCCCCTCATGAACATCCTGAACGGCGGCTCGCATGCGGACAACAACCTCGATATCCAGGAATTCATGATTTCCCCCGTAGGATGTGAAAACTTCTCCTCTGCCCTCAGAGCCGGCGCGGAGGTCTTCCATACGCTCAAGAAAATCCTCCACGACTCGGGGCACCTCACGGCGGTGGGAGATGAGGGAGGATTTGCGCCGAACCTGAAATCGAATGAAGAGGCAATAACCCTCATCCTCAAAGCCATCGAAAAAGCAGGGTACCGGCCCGGCGATGAGGTCGCCCTTGCTCTCGATGTTGCGGCCTCGGAATTTTTTGAGAATGGAACGTACACGTTTGAAGGGAAGAAAGTCTCCCCTGATGATATGATCCGCTACTACTCCCAGATCACCTCGCGATACCCCATTCTCTCGATCGAAGACGGGCTTTCCGAGAACGACTGGAGCGGCTGGGCCGCCATGACAAGGGAGCTCGGAAAAACGATCCAGCTCGTGGGAGACGATATCTTCGTTACCAATACGAACATCCTGAAAAAAGGCATCACGCAGGGCATCGGCAACTCGGTCCTGATCAAGCTGAACCAGATCGGCACCGTTACCGAAACGCTCGATGCCATCGAGATGGCAAAGACGGCACGGTACACCGCTGTAATCTCCCATCGATCGGGCGAGACCGAAGATACCACCATAGCCGACCTCGCTGTCGGCTGCAACACCGGTTTTATAAAGACCGGCTCGCTTGCGCGGAGCGAGAGAGTGGCCAAGTACAACCGTCTCCTCAGGATCGAAGAAGAACTCGCGGATACGGCTCTATACAAAGGAAAAGAATCCTTCTATAATATCAGGTAATGAAACGACGGCATCTCCTCAAAAACCAGATCGAGAACGAGCGAAAGAAAAGAAGACTCGTCGTTTCGACCGCTCTCTTCCTCATATTGCTCTATCTTGGCATGGGTTTCTTCCTGGACGACATGGGATTCCTGAAATATCTCCACCTCAAGAAAGTCGAGCGGAAGCTCGTCAAAGATATCGCACTTCTTGAACAGGAAAATACTGCCCTCGAAGGGGAGATCAATAATCTCCGGACGAACCCCTATTACCTCGAAAAACATGCCCGCGAGAATCTGAACCTCTCGCGGCCCGACGAATATATCTTCCTGTACGACCCGTGACCACTCATCACTGTTTGATGCGGAGTTCGGAACGTCTGAGGATCCTGCCTGGCCGGACCCCATCCTGAATTTCACCGTTGTCCACGGCCACCGCTCCGTTCACAATGACCGTGCGAATACCCTCCGGTTTCTGAAAGGGATCGGCATAGGTTGCCCTGTCGCTGACGCGCTGCGGGTCAAAAAGCACGATATCGGCAAAGTTACCTTCCTGAATCCTGCCCCGTTGATAAATACCGAACGTCTCTGCAGGGAGCGATGTCATTCTCCTGATTCCTTCGGCAAGCGGCATGAGTTTTTCACCAATGATATATCGCCCAAGATATCTCGGGAAGGTTCCGAATGCCCGGGGATGGGGCTTCCCGGTTGCGGTTATACCGCTAAAATTCCTCACGGCGCTGTCTGAGCCGACCATACAGAGGGGATGCTTTAAGAATCTCCTGAGATTATCCTCGCTCATGGATTCAAAGATGGCACTTACCCGGATCCTCTCCCCGATGAGGAGGTCGATGACGGCATCCTCGGGCATGACACGGCGCGCCTCTGCAATTTCAAGAATGCTTTTTCCCTCGGTCCACTTATTCTTCTCGGTCACTACTGATGAGACAAAGATTGACTTATAGTCATTCCGTTCCTTGTACCTGGACCTCATGTGGTCGATCAGTTTCTTTCTCGCAGTATTATCCGCGAGCCTCAGCAGCTCCTGATCATTGCCCCCTTCGTATGCCCAGGATGGCAGCACCGTATCGAGGTCTGTTGCAGCCGCGGTGTAGGGATAGCGGTCGAACGTTATGCGCTGCCCCTCGCTCCGCGCCTCATCAATGATACCCAAGACTTCATCGATCTTGCGCCAGTTGTCCTTTCCCGCAGTCTTGAGGTGGGAAATGTGGATCTTAAACCCCCCGTCCCGTCCGATGCGAATCGCCTCGGAAACCGATTCAACCAGCCGGTCTCCCTCGGAGCGCATATGAGTGGCATAGACGAGACTGCCGTTGTGTTTCACCAATCTCAGAAGCTCGATAAGTTCCTCGGCAGAGGTGAATATGCCGGGGGGATATATGAGCCCGGTGGAAAGACCGAAGACCCCGCTCTCCAACACCTGACTCAAAAGCTCCGCCATACCGGTCATTTCAAACGCCTCTGCGTGTTTGTTCCGGTATCCCATAACAGAGCCCCTGATGTTCCCGTGTCCGACAAGGGTTGCGTAATTGATCATGTGCTTCCGTTCCCGAAGAAGGGTAAAATACTCATCCATGGTGGACCACCGCTCGGAAATCCCAAGCTCACGCTGGTCATCCTCGCGTCGTGCATGCGCATCTCCGAGGAGCGGCGCTGCTGAGAGGCCGCAGTTGCCGTTGATCTCGGTCGTGACGCCCTGAAGTATTTTTGACTCGCAGGAGGGTGCCTGGAGCATGGTGAACTCCGAATGGCTGTGGGTATCGACAAAACCAGGGCTCGCGCAGAGCCCGTCTCCGTCAATGATCGCCAGACCGCCGTGAAGTTCGGGTGAAAGAGCGGCTATCCGATCGCCGCTGACCCCGATTGATGCACGATAGGGGGCCCCTCCGCTCCCATCATAAATGAGCGCATTCTTTATGATGAGGTCAAGATCGGCCACAGTCTTTCTACTCCTGTTTTCCCGACGCTTCTCATAAGGTGGTTGTTCTTCTCCCTTCTGCCTGTTCGGCCTGCTGAAGGATCGATGCGGGGTTCCGGATGCTTTCGATGAACACCGGCAGCAGGAACAGGGATATGACCTCGATTTTTGCCCGGAGCCCTCTCTTCCCCGAAAGATGGATCTGCCTCGCATACTCACCGGCGATCCTCTTTACCAAAAGGGGCAGCAGTTTCACCGAGAGAGCCATGGTAGCGAAAAACTCTGTCACCGGGATACCGATCCTGTCCAGGGGACGGAGAACCCTGCCCATGATCAGGACCATCTCGTCCAGGGTAGTCATGACCGTCAAGAGTTTAGCGGCCGCGATGAGGATGAATACCCGCAGCGTCCTGAGAGAAGCAAGGTGAAACCCTTCCTCGGTGAGGTTCACAGGGCCGAGGCTCGCGATAATTTTCCCGGACGTAAAGAAAGCATTGGCGACAAACGTGACCACGAGAAAGAGGCTGATCGGCAGGACACCGCGCCTCAGGTTCTGATGAGGCAGGACGATGAGGAGTACGAAGAAGACAAGAGATATGACCGAGAGGACAGCGAGGGTATCAAGAAAAAAGATACCCCCGGCAAGGAGAGCATAACAGAAAATGCTGATACCCGCGAGCACGGCCGCTTACCTTTTCGCCAGTTTGGTATAGTCGGGTAGCGTCGAAAGATAGGAATGGATCGCTTTCGCGATCGCCTGGGCAAGGTCTTTCCGGTAGGTTGATTTCCGCAGCAACAATTCATCGTCGAGATTCGTGATGAAGCCGGTCTCGATCAGCACCGCAGGCATCTCCGCGCCGAGGAGCACGTAAAAGAAGGAATATTTGATCCCATGGTCATCGATGCTGTTCTTATACTGTATCGTCATATTCTTCACGAGAGAACTCTGGATGTAGCGGGCAAGGCGTATCGACTCTTCCCTCTTCAATTCCCGGTTGAGCGAGGTGAGGATCAAGCCGAGCTCTGTCTGGGATTGCTTCATCTTTTCCTCGGAGATTGCATTTTCACGCGCGGCGACCCGCTGATCATACTCATTGCTCGGATTATTGAGAAACCAGGTCTCGATACCCCGCGTTTTTCGGTTGGGACTCGCATTGACATGGAGCGAGATGAAGAGGTCGGCCCTGCGAGAATTAGCATAGTCCGTTCTTTCCGAAAGCTCCAGGAACCGGTCGGTCTCCCGGGTGAGATACACCTGCACCCCATACCGGGATTCGAGGATCTCTTTGAGCTTGAGAGCGGCATCTAGGGTGACCTCTTTTTCTTTCAAACCCCTCCTGCCGATCGCACCGGGGTCATGTCCGCCATGGCCGGGATCGATGACAACGACCTTGCGCTTCGGCATCGGCGGCTCTTCCCGCTTCTCTTCATGGTTGATCTCAACGACAAGCCTTGACGGGTCTTCGAGACTGTAAATTGTGTAGTCGGAGTAGGATTTCAGGTGAATGACGATACGGGATGTTGTCCCGTCCTGTATGCCGACCCTGATTGATTTGACCGCGGGATCATCGACAGCGATCTCGTTCCGGCTCTTCCCGGGGAGTGTGTTCTGAAGGTCAAAGTAGAGCCGGTCGGGAAAGCGGAGCAGGTTCTGGGAATAGATAATGTCGCCATCGCACTCAATAATGATCCTCGTGAAGGAAGGGTTGGTGGAGAACCGTATTCCCAGGATGGCTGTCGGCGATTCAGACGGCTGTGCCCCGGAAGAAAGGTTTGCGAGCACAACAGCACAGACAATGCATGCGATGGTGAATCTCTTCCTCAGCAAAGAGCCTCCTTCTCCATCAGACGGCCTGCACCTGTTGCACTTCAGGCACTTCCTGCTTTAACGTTTTTTCAACCCAGTTTTTCATGGTCAGCTGGGACATGGGACAGGTGCCGCATGCACCCTTCAACTTGACGAATACGGTTGCACCCTTGATATCAATGAGCTCTATGTCGCCGCCTTCCCGTTTCAGCCCCTCTCGTATCTTTTCGAGCGCCTTGAGCACTTTTTCTCTCACAGCGACCTCCGCACTGACCTACTAAATTTTATAATATATCAAATAAAAAATCAATTATTCCTCAAGTAAAAGATTAATGTTTCTCCCTCACAAAGGAAAGCAGGACAAGACCGGAGAGGAAGAGCACTGCCACCGAAAGGATCGCCGGCCTCTGGTTCTGAAACACCCGTGAGATCGTCCCGAAGAGCAGGGGACCGAGAATGGACGACGTCTTACCGACTGTAGAATAGACACCGAAGAATTCGGCTTCCCTGCCCTGCGGAATGAAATGAGTGTACAAGGCGCGGGATCCGGCCTGGACAGTGCCGAGCACGAATCCTGCAAGAACAGCGACAGCCATGTATTGATACTTCGTCTGGACAAAATAGGCCGCAGTAACCACCGCTATCCAGACAAACAGGGAGCCGGTCACAACCTTCTTCGGTCCCCATTGTCCGATTGGCCGGGAGATGCCGAATGCTCCGATAAACGCAGAAACCTGAACAATGAGGAAGAGCAGGATGACCTCCTTGCTGGTGAAGCCGAGGGTCGTAACAGCGAAGATGCTCGAAAAGACAATGACCGTGTCCACACCGTCGGTATAGAGAAAATACGCAAGGACAAAGAAGAGTGAATCGCGTTTCCGCATGAGATATTTCAGGGTCTGCCCGGCCTGGCCGAACCCTCTCCGCGCGGCAGGGAAAATACCGTTATTGCCGGTGTCAGGAGGCATCCAGAGAAAGAGGGGAATACTGAAGAAGCCGAAAAGCAGAGAGACCTCGATCCAGACCGCAGTGATCATATTCGCCTTGATCAGATAGAGGGCGATGAGCAGGGACAGGATCGATCCCAGATATCCGATGGCATATCCCTGCGCGGATATTTTGCCGACCTCCTCTTTCGGCGCGATCACCGGAAGATAGGAATTATAGAATACGAGCCCTCCCTCAACACAGACATTGGCGATAACGGCAAGCACGAATCCGTAGACGATCATCCCTTCCCCGAGGGTGGTGAACAACGTCACCGCAGTAAGGGCAAAGAAGGTGTACACGATGAGGAATAACTTTCTCCTCCCGCTGATATCGGCGATGCCTCCCATGAAGGGTGAGGTCACCGCAACGATGAGCATGCTGAGCGAGACCGCCCTCCCCCACCAGAGATCGCCGAGACCCTGCTCATTGCCGACAATCGCCGTCGCATAATAGACCGGAAACACCACCGCGGCGATAACCGCGGAGTAGGTTGAATTGGCAAAATCAAAGAGGACCCATGCAGTAACTCTGTTCATGATCTGTCTCCGCGATGCACGAACGTGCGTTGAGATCCGGAAGAAAGAACTGCTAATAAAAACCAACCACAGGAGATCTCAGAAAGACCTCCTGCCACTGTCATGAGTAGGTATGCGCATGGCCCGGTATCACATGCACCGTCCTTAGAGGAGATATTCCGAGAGATTTATCTTGTATCGGTTCGGATCGAGCGTCTTGTAGATCTTCCTCACATACCCTCCCTGTTTGTCCTGTTCCGTGAGATCGACAACGTAGGTATCAACCTTGTTTCCCGTCCCGTCGATGATCACGAGCACCCGGGGCCGGTCCGGGTAGAGGGGATTCGCCTCATACACGAGCCCCATCTCCCTCGTATCAAGGAAAACGAGTGTCCCGATGGGATATACGCCGACCATATTGATGAAGACTTTGAGGAGCACCGGATCGATCATCCTGCCGGCCCGGTCGACCATAACGCTGAGGGCCTTGTCCGGCTTCAGCGGTGTCCGTGAATAGACGCGCGCCGACGTCATGGCATCGTATTGGTCCGCGATGGTGACGATTCTCGAGAAGAAGTCGATCTCACCACGCTCCCTCACCGCTGGATATCCGGAGAAGTCGAAATTGAGATGGTGCTCGAACGCAACAATGGCAGACTTGATGGATGAGGGATCAAACCCTTTTAATTTGAGCGCCGCCTTTGCTCCCCAGTAGGGGTGCTTCCTCACGATCTTCCACTCGTCATCGGTAAAGCTCGACGGCTTATTGAGAATCTCCTCAGGTATTTCCATCTTCCCTATATCGTGAAAGAGGGCCACGAGGCCGAGTTCGGTGAGCGCTTTTCTGCTCAGACCGAGCTTCTGCCCGAGCGCAACCGAGAGAACGCTCACATTCACCGAATGGTGATAGGTGTATTCATCATAGTCCTTGATGGCGGTCATGCCGAGGAGGAGCGATTCCTCCTCCAGGAGGAGATCGACCATGGTCTCCACCACCCGTTTGGCCTTTTTCAGGCTGACTTTCTCTCCTGACTTGATCTTGTTGATGACACCTTTGCTGAAGGATACGGCATTAAAATAGGTTTTCCG
>JBLNHB010000315.1:0-6966 GCA_050268805.1 bacterium
AGAGTGTGATCCAGGGTACGGTTGCATATGCGGTCCATGCAACTGCGGAGGCTCCTGAAGAGACATTCACGGTCTGGGACGGGAGGGCGGTGCATTCGTGCACCGTGAATTGTACCATCGCTGGGCTCACCGAGATATCCGTAAACGTTGTTCCGATCCCAATCTCCTCGATCCGTTCGTTGTTATAGTTTGCGACGAAGAGCTTGCCGTCACGGTCAAGAGCAGCATCTAGAGGGACCCTCATCTCTCCCAGGTTGCTCCCGTAATTGCCTATGAACTTGATGAAGGTTCCTGATTTCGTATATGCGGCAATGGCGCTGTTGTAAGCATCGGCAATATAAATATTCTGAGCATCGACACTCAATCCCTGCGGTCTCAGAACCGTGGGACTGAAAGAGCTTCCCAGCCGGATGGTTCTCCGGTAGAGCCCGTTCAGATCAAATACTATGATTGACTTCGATGGGTCGTCAGAGACATAGACCTCGCCGGCTATGTCGTCAACAACGATCCCGGTCGGATAGAGAAGGACCGTGTCGCCGAAAGAAAAGCTCCCGGCGGATGAATACGCTTTGACCACGTGGGCAGCGCTGTCGGCGACAAAAATGTTTCCTGAACTACTGATCGCAATATCATTCGGGTATACGAACTCACCTTCCCCTGATCCCAGCCGGGTGACATAATGACCGGAGCCGTCATAGATCAGAACGCTCCCGGTCTCCGCGTCGCCTACATACAAGGTACCGGAACCGTCGACGGCGATACCGAGAGGCTTCTCAATCCCCTGGATGGTGCTGAGGAAGAGACCGTTGTTCGAATAGACGAGAACAGCGTGCCTGAGAGGATCTGAGATATAGAGTTTCCCCTGCGCGTCAACGGCGAGCCTCACCGGAGTTCCACTCACGTCGAAATTGCTAAGCGGCTGCGTTGTGAGGGTCTGTGTCGTTCCTCCTCCGCCGCCAGGACCGATTACCAGGGCCAATGCTTGATGAAATCCTGCGAACAGGAGCAGGAAGATAGTCAAACCTATAGCAATGGAATTTCTCATTTCAATAAATATTAAGCAAATTTTATACCCTTTGGCTGGTAAATGAACATCAAAAAAGCATTCTCTAACTCATTGATAAAAAAGAAAAATAACTATTTTTTGGGCAGAGATGACAATAGAAATGTATATATTTGTAACATTATGACAATAATTGTCATAAAATTGAGATTTTTGCCCTAGTTCTGCAAAGAACAAACCAGCTATTGCGGGAATGAAGAGGAGATCATTTTTCGGAAAACCTTTTCCCCCGAATGATCCGGTAAGCCCAAAAGGGTAAAAGAACCATTCCTGCAAGGAGCCCCGTAATACCGGTGTAAAGCATGTATACTGAAATATCTCTAGCCAGAAGGATCTCAATCCATTTCTCTGTTGTTCCGCAGATGATCCGAATGCCGTTCTTTTCCACCTTCTGATTTTCTGCAAGGACGTGCTCCAAAATCACATCGTTTCCCTTCTTCACAACAACCCGGTACCGCGGCTTCATAAGATCATATTCCCTGGCAGTCAAGCGACCTTTTCGGAATTCGCGGCCAGGCATGAAAGAAATTTCCATCTTATAATCCTCTCCGAGGGGCACGATCGAATGTCTGCCGGGCGGGAACAGGTTCAATTTTGTCACCATGAACTTTTCATTTCCCAGCCTTAATTCCAGAGGGGGCGCAATTCCCCCATCATTGACAATCGCAAGACCGGCAGAAGTCCTCGTAGGCGGGAACATCCTTAGGGGTATCTTTTTCCCATGGTCGTCGAGCACCGCTCCAGCGCGCTCAATCTTGAAGTCCCCCTTCTCACCGATTGCAAGAAATTCTCCGGGGATTTTCAGGTCTATCTGGAACACGCCGAGGCCGTCATTGATTTCCTCATGAATGCTCACTGTCTTCCGGACAGTTTCTCGCTCGTAGAGAGAAAAAAGCATGGCTGCCATGATCAGGGAGAGCGAAAACATGATGAACCCTGAAAGAAAAGACCGGTCTTTCCTCCTGACAAGCCGGACGACACCGCACAGAAAAATCTGAGAGACAAGGAGTGCAAAAAGGATCCTGACAGGGACCGATTCCTTTATTAAATCCACCATGGCATTCCATGCATTCTCGTTTCCGAATGTCAGGAACAGGTAGATTCCTGCAATGATGGCAACGAGGATGAGCGTCGTGCGCAAAGATAGCAGCCCTGGGAGTAATCTTTTCATCATCTGAGTGCAGACCCCGTTTCCTTGCCGGCTTCTTTCTGGAAAGCTTCAACGATATCGCTCTGCTTCAGGATAAGAGCATCACTCTCAACCCGGTATCGAACCGGTATCGGATTGCACCCTCCAGGCTGTCCGACCGAGAGTGTCGGCATGGGGGTGTTGCAGTATTTGCAGACCACATGATCCGCCCGCTGCACATATCCTCGGGGGGGGCAGACCTGACAGGCATCGAGCACAGCCACAACCTCCCCATCGGGCCGGAGAATGACGAAAAACCGGTATGTCTCGCCCTGATAGAGAAAGGAATATTTCCGCATCTTCCCGTCGGAAACATCACCGAACTTGTCAACGAGAGGAATCGTAATGACATCGGCTTCAGCCATGACCGGTACAGGTTCCGGTTCATAGGTCGGCCTGATGGCAAGGTTAGCGGCATGGAGCAGCGTCACACTCGCAAGGAGAGCCAGGATCAGGGGAGTCCCCTTCCGAATCAGTTCGTTGATATACACTGCTATGATCTTCCTCTTATCCGCCCTTTTTTCAATACCATCGGTGTCTGGTTCGGGGGTGAAGAGGAGACGCAGGAATACGATGAGGGGGGGGAGAAAGAGAATGACCGCCGTGATCGCCATGGCAACTCTCTGCGAAGAAAGATAATCAAAGACATCATTTAATGGCGCCGTTAGCGACTTGCCGCTCGGCACAAGGAGGAGTTCCTTGAAAAAGGGCATCCATGACGAGAGAAAAACAGAAAGGCCCTTCTGAAGAGAGGTCACGAGTGAGGTATCGTCAAACTCATGCAGTCCGCCGAAGATAAAACAAAACGAAGCGATGAAGACCATGACGCCATCGCCGCCAAAGAATCTCTTGATCCTAAACCGGGTAGATACGTTCGAAGATGCGGCGAACAGGCCGGCGCCTGCCAGAAGCCCCAAGAGCGGCGGGAGATACAGCGCATGACCCTTCAGCCGCACCTCTTCCATAACCACGGAAGCAAGCTCTGCCGAAGGGACGAGCAGCGTGAACACAAGGGCAAGAACGGGATAGATCACCTTCCTGCCCGAAACAAAGGCAAGGAACAGGACCATGATAAACGAGTAAAACAGGAAACCGGTATAGGTTTTTCTCATGAATGCCGAGAGCGGAAAGTTCAGCGCCGTGATGAGAAACCCTGCCGCAACAATCACCACAGCAGAGACAATGAGCGTTTTCCGGCGGTCTTCATAGACACCGGCCAGCAGGAAGAGGATCAGTGCATATTCGAGAGACTCCCTGAGAGCGATAAGGAATAGAGACATGGTCCCTGCTATTGGTTAGACTCGATGATCTTTTTGACCTCTTCCGGCATTTCTCCGATGGCGCCGATCTTTTTCTTGATAAAGGAATTGCTCATCATGAGCTTCATCGAGGTCATCATGTACTTTTTCTTGAATTCATCCTTTTCCTCGATGGTCATGTCCGCATAACGGTGCATGTAGAATGCCCGGTAACAGTCGACAATCGCCCGGTCGAGTTCCTCGAGGGTCATGGCCTTCGGTTTTATGATCGGGTCGATGAGATTGTACTTCCGATAGTCGTCGACGGCAATGTAGTCTTTCAGCTCATGATAAATATCAGCGTACGGCCAGGGAGCGATCGCCAGAAAATGGGCGAAGTCGGGATTGAACTCGAGGGCGAGCTCGAGGGTCCGGGCAATGGAATCTTCCGTCTCCTCAGGGAAACCGAGGATCATGGAAGTCTCGGTGATGATGCCGACGTCCCTGAGAAGGGCAAGTGCCTTCTTTGATTCTTCGATGCTCAGATCTTTTTTAATATAATCCACCTTCTCCTGGTCCGTTGCCTCGGTGCCGACGTAGATATGAATGATTCCCGCCTTCTTGTACTTGTGGAGGATGTCTTCATCCCGTATGATGTCCGCGGCCCTCGTCTCCATGAGGATCTTCATGTCTATATTCTCCCCGATAAGGAGGTCGAGGAGTTTTTCCCACCGCTTCCGGTCAGGGGTTGGATAATCGTCGGTAAAGAGAACGACATTGACGCCATATTGGTCGTAAAGGGTGCGCATCTCCCGCACGATGTCCTCGGGGCTGCGCGCCCGCCATGTCCTCATCCAGTATTTCTGCTGGGAGCAGAAGGTGCATTCCTTTTCACATCCCCGCGATGTGCAGACCGCGCCGAGCCGCGAGCCGGAGAGGATATAATATTTGTAATCTCTCCAGTCGAGCAGCTCCCATGCCATGGGGAGACCGTCGAGATTTTCGATGAGCGGCCTCGGCTCGTTCACGATGAGCGTGCCGCCCTGCCGGTAGACGATTCCCTTCACTCTCCGGAGGTCGCCGCCTGTTACAATGGCGTTGAGCAATTCAGTGATCGTAACTTCTCCTTCGCCGCGAATGATAAAGTCAAGAGCGGGAGACTTGGAAAACATCTCTTCGTACATGAATGACGCGTGGACACCGCCGAGGATGGTTTTCACGGAGGGTTTGATTTTCTTCGCAAGCTCGATGACCCTGATCGCATCCGGCTCGGTGCAGGTGATGGTAGATACGGCGACAAAGTCGGGGTCCGAATCCCTGAGCTTCTCCTCGATCTCAGGATATCCGACCTGTTTGGTCATGGCATCATAAATTTCGGTTTCATACCCCGCGCTCTTGGTCGCACCAGCGAGGTAGACAAGATAGAGCGGGACCCAGCTCCCCGCCACCTCAACGACGCCGGCATGGAACGGCGGCGTTATGAAGAGTATCTTTGCTTTTTTCATTTCTGCGCTTCTCCGCCAGCAGGTTCCTTCACGATGCTGCGGAGCGCATCGAGGAATGTTCTCTCGGAAAATCCCTTGGGGACCCTCTTCTTCACGATCCCCTCGGGGCTGATCATCACAATCCCCGCGCCGTAAGAGATCCCGTACTTTTTCGATACGAGGTCCCGTTTGTCATAACCGACAAACGAGCTGACATCATGTCTGCCGATGAACTGGGCGATCTTTTCCTTCTTGTCCTGAAACCCCATCCAGATTATTTTCAATCCCGCTGATTTGTAATCCTCCTCCGCCCTCTTCACGAGAGGGATCTCCTCATTGCACCGCCGTCACCAGCTCGCGAAGAAATAGAGGACCACCGGCCTTCCCTTGTAATCGGCAAGGCGTATCTCGTCACCGGTGAAAATATCCTCGACCGTGAAATCGGGCGCGGGAAATTCATCGGGGAGGCTGGAGCATGCGAGCATAAGGAGCACGCACGACAGAAGCAGGGTGAATGAAAGTCCCCGGACCATGAACCCTAAGCTTTCCGGGACTTGTAGAGCCCCACGATCCATCCAAAGAGGAGTCCGAGAAAAGCTCCCGAGATATCATGGATGTATGCCATAGGAGTGGTGAGCTGCATCTCTCCGAAATAGAGGATGGAAAAGAGAATGCCTCCGACAAAACCTAGGACCGTACCGATAATAATGCTTTTAACCATTGATCTCTCCTTTTATTTTCATCTGGGACCAGGCAATGCCCAGTGTGCCGAACAGGAAGAAGCCGGCGCCGATGAGCTCCCATAAAACACCGGGGTCATAGACAAGTCCGATGATGGCGGTCATCTTCTTCTGCTGGGCTGATTTTGCGAAGAAACCGACTTTTTTGTAAAAGGCAGGCCTGGCAGGCTCGAGTATGAATGGCTTGTCATTTACCGTCAAATGGACTCTCCACCGCGTTGAGTCTTCGCCAATTATAGTAACAAATTCAATCTTCTGAATGCCAAGCTGAAAGCCTTGAAAATCCTTGATTTCACGCATTCCCAAAGGAATGTCCGCCTTGTATCCGGATGAGGCGCTGACAAGATGGCCGAAGAGAATCAAGAGAACGCCGATATGGAGAATATGGGGTGAAAGAGATTGAAGAATCGCTTTCCAGGTCACCCTCTTGAGGAGCGCATCCGCGGTGCATATGACTGTATTGAGCGCTATGAGCGTCATGAATCCGATGAGCATATAGATCCAGAACGATGTGTCGAGTTCCGACATGTTTTTGGAAAACCAGGAAAAGAGCGGCATTTCATTGATCTCTGAGAACACATCGAGGTTCTGCGGTATGAAGAACGACCCGACCACAAAGAAGATGAGGCAGAGGCCGGTGAGCCAGAGGAAGGTCTTTATGGAGAGAAAGAATTTCAGCATGGCTCAGAACTGCGTCCAGGGGCTCCCGAGGATCGGGGTCACCCCGAGATAGGCAAAAAGGAGCACTGCCAATCCCCCGATGCCGATGTACACCGACGGCGCCCCCTTCAGGGGCCGGACCAGCCGGCCGTGCAGGTAAAAGGAATAGTAGAACCACGAAATCGCGGTCCAGAGCTCCCGTGCGGCCCAGAGCCAGTATGCGCCGTATACGAGGAAGAGCCAGACGCTCCCTGCAACGAGCGAGAGAGCGTAGACCAGCCAGCCGATGAGTATGATACGGTATTGCCTCGATTCATTGGCTGTGCTTCGCTCGAAGAGATAGAAAATACCGGCGATCGCGCCGACGGATAAAATAGAAATGCCGGTTATCAGGAGCGATGTGTGGAGATAGAACCACGGAGAGTTCATCGAAGGCTCGATCGTATCCATCTTCTCGTGGAATATTGAAAAAAAACAGAAGGTGAGGACAAAACCAGGGAGAGTGTTCAGGAGCGCCTTGAGAGGCACTTTTTTCACAAAGAAAAAGAAGCTCGCGGCGATGAGAAAGGCCATGATCATGAGCATATCGTGC
>JBLNHB010000316.1:0-3675 GCA_050268805.1 bacterium
AGTCGGGACGGATGGAAGGAAAAAGACGGCATGGGCAGCCGCGCTTTTCATCACATCTCTTCTCGGCATGGCCTCCCGTGAGGAGTTCGTCCTCTTTCCCGTCATGCTCAGCCTCTATGACCTCTACTTCATATCGAGACGGAATATCAAGGGGCTGTTAAAGACCTATAGAATTCACCTTCCGGTCATCTCGACATTGGGATATGTCCTTTTTATTGTCTTAAGCTATGACTACGGAGAGCACGCGGGTTATGGAGTTAAGACCATCACTCCCCTTCAATACCTCATCACCCAGTTCAACGTCCACTGGACATATCTGAGGCTTCTGGTCCTTCCAATAAACCAGAACCTCGACTATGACTATCCGATAGCAAAGACCCTTATTGAGCTGCCCACGATGATTTCATTCATCGGGTATATCGGGATATGGGTGACCGGAATCCTTCTTTACAGGAAAAAACCTATTGTGTCCTTCTGCATCCTCTGGTTCATGATAACCCTGGCGCCTTCATCGAGCATCATGCCGCTTGCGGACGTCATTTTTGAACATCGGTTGTATTTGCCGGTAATTGGGCTTATTTCCGGTTGTGTTGTTTCTTTTTTTTACTTGCTGGATAAAATCAAAAAGCAACGGTACACTGATGGCGTGACTATTTCATCTCTTGTCATCTTCGCTGTCTTCATCATCTTCCTTTCTACTGTTACTTACTCAAGAAATATGGTCTGGACCAACGCTATAGGACTGTGGGCCGACACAGCTTTAAAATCGCCGGCCAAGGCAAGACCCTATGTTACTCTTGCAGAGGAATACAGAAAGGCAGGCGACAATGATAAGGCGCTTGCGTATTTTCAGCAGGCGATTTCAATCGATCCCAATTTCTATGAGGCGTATACCGGCGTCGGTCAGATACTTACCCACTTTCACAGATATAGCGAAGCAATTCACTCTCTTGAAAAAGCCATTCAACTCAATCCCCGATATGCACAGGCTTTCAATAGCCTCGGCATTATTTATGCGCTTACCGCAGATTATCAGGGAGCAATAGAGCAATTCCACCAGGCGCTGAGAATTGACCCCTCCGATATTCGCGCTGCTATTAATTTGGGGAATGCATACATGGAAAGGGGCAACCTGTCGACATCGAATTATTACTATGCCTATGCGATGCGTTTAGACAGTAATAATCCTGACATATACTTTAATCTCGGAGTGCTTCAAGAAAGACTCGGAAATTATGAAAATGCGGCATCTTATTATAGGCAAGCACTGGCATTGAACCCTGGCCATACCGAGGCGATTCGCACACTTAACATAATAAGAAATCAGATTGCAAAGTGACCCGAAACTACCATAAGTGAAACTCCTTCAAAAATTTCATGCAGAAGGCTGCCTATTATTGGGGATAAAGGGGACGGCCCGTCCCCTTTATCCCCATATACAGATTATTATGCATCCTAACTGCAGGAAGCAGAGCCTTCTGGTACGATTTCGTTATTAGGGGCAACTGTTGGCATAAAAGTTAAAATCGCCATCATATACACCTGCGCATTTGACACCCGGCTGGTATATTGAGCCACCCTCAAGCCTTGTATTAGCAACAAAAACTGAATTCGGGACGGCTGAAATTGTATAATGCCACCAGCTTGGACCAATCGTAATAACCGAGTTTTCTATCTTCGTTATACCTCCATTCACAGCAACACCAATGGTTTGCCCTTCTGTAATGCTTGCAACAGACACTGAGACATTACGCATTGTTACCATACAGTCGCCTACACCCGTTTCTATACCAACAGCGCGATCACCACCGTTAATTACAATATCTACATTGTTCATCGATGTTGAACTTGATAAATAGTTCATCACACCTATATTATGACCATCAGCCCCGCTTACTACTACGGCAACATTCGAGAGAACAAGCGAGGAAGAGTCTGTTGACCGGATTCCGTAATCATAGTCTGACTGAGCTGAGACGATCACCTTTGCATTGGTAATTCTCAAAGATGCTGTTCTGTTCCAAATTCCTACCGTATAAGCGCATGATCCATTTATCCCACCTGGAATGCCACGGTTCTCTATTGTCAGCATTCGCAGCTCTGAATTGGAAGCGCCATTTACCGCACCATTAATGCAATCTGTTATCTCGCCAATAATCGTTGTCACATTTTCTCCCGACCCTTCAACGTCTATGCACTCTTTCATTTGCAACGGAGAAGCTTGAATATCATAGATTCCTGGCATTATCTTTAAAAGACACGGATTCGTTGCCGAGGGCGTTCCGCACCATGTCGCATGATCATTCATTGCGGCAACTGGGTCAGTATAGTCACCGCCGCTCTGAGCAACGACAGCTACTTTGGCATACTTCTTCTGATACACTCCGTCGTGGTTGTGAGTAACAAGGGCAAGGTCAGAGGCGTGTTTCCCATCGACTGTATCGGCGTCCAGAGCCGCTGATGAAATCTTCGATGCCGATATCGGGCCTGTTATCTTTGAGTCAGTAACTGCCCCATCGGCAATTTTGTCTGTTGTGATCGCGTTGTTTTGTATATGCCCGGTCTTTACGCCAGCTCCTGTGTTCGTGTTCTGCCCGGTCGTGCCGTCGGCTTCTTTTATGTTTCCTGATAGGATGTTGTCACTGGCGGCAAAAGCTGCGGAACTAAAAAGTGAGAATGCAAATATCACGGCCAAAACTAAACTGCTTCTGATCTTTTTCATTTTCATTTTCTCCTGTTTAAATTTTTCAAAATGGAGACTTTGAACTGAGAAGGTGATGTCCCCTCGCAAGCGAACCGGATTTATTCTTTTGATTACTCTATGGTGGCACGCCTGACAAAATAACCGAATCTTTATTCCGAGGGCTCAAGAGAAAACCTTCTGAGGGCGAAAGTTTTTTGAGGCGAGAACTCGTCTAAGAACGGATTTTTCTGACTGACTGACTGACTGACTGACTGAGCAATAAGGAGACCATAAGGTCTGAGGCATGAGTAAAGAATAAACCTAAGGAACTTGGCGGATGCAAGCTTTGTCCTCCCCAATAAAGCGAGCGCTTATAAATAGCATAAAGGTGAAGTACCTGTCAAGGGAGCCGGAGAAGAGTTACAATTCAAAAGAACATTTTCCACTTTGCTAAATCTGGGATTGTGCACTCACGCGATAACGGCTACTCACCGAGGTAGGCTTTCTTGACCTCTTCGTTGCCGAGGAGTTCCTCTCCCTTCCCCTGCAGCCTGATCACACCGCCCTCCATGACATACGCCCGGTTGGACAGCTTCAGTGCGGCCCGCGCGTTCTGCTCGACGAGGAGAATGGTCACTCCCTCTGCGTTGATCTCCTTGATCGTCCTGAATATCTTGGTGACGATGATCGGAGCGAGCCCGAGGGACGGTTCATCAAGGAGGAGGAGCCTCGGGTTCGCCATGAGCGCCCGGGTTATGGCGAGCATCTGCTGCTCTCCGCCGCTCAGGGTCCCGCCCATCTGCCTTTCCCGCTCCTTCAAAACCGGAAAGAGGGAATAGACCCGATCGATGCTTGCGGAAAAATCCCCCCGCTTGAGGAACGCTCCCATCTCGAGGTTCTCCCTCACTGAGAGTCTCGGAAAAATCCTCCTGCCTTCCGGAGCCTGGCTGATGCCCAGTTCGACGATCCGGTGCGGCGGAAGTCCCGTGATA
>JBLNHB010000317.1:0-2748 GCA_050268805.1 bacterium
GGTTGTATGTTTCACACTGCCAGTCCTGACGACATTGTAAGCGGGAAAATCACCGACGTCTATTTTGAGCGGACGATGAAGATCCTCAAGGCAAAGGGGATCAACCCGGTTGTCCGCGCTGAATTCATCGCCAAGTCTCTTCCCCGGGACTGGGCGTGGGCGGTCTTTGCGGGACTGGAGGAGATCCTCTCTCTCGTCAAAGACATACCGGTCAGTCTCAGGGCGATGAGAGAGGGAACGGTGTTCTATCCCTATGAACCTGTCCTGGAGATAGAAGGGAAGTACCAGGATTTCTGCGTTTTTGAAACCGCTCTTCTCGGCCTGATGTGCCAGGCATCGGGCATCGCGACCCAGGCCGCCCGTTTCAAGAGACTGTCGGAGGGCAGGCCGGTCATCAGCTTCGGCGCCCGGCGCATGCACCCGGTCCTTGCGCCGATGATCGAGCGGAATGCTTACATCGGCGGGTGCGACGGCGTGGCGGTAGCCTTGAGCGCCGAACTCATCGGAGAGGTCCCCATGGGGACCATGCCCCATGCCCTGATCATCTGTATGGGTTCGACCGTCGATGCGATCAAGGCCTACGACGAGGTCCTCGAGCCGACGTTCAAACGGGTTGCTCTTATCGATACCTTCCTCGATGAAAAATTCGAGGCGATCAATGTCGCCGAGGCGATGGGCGAGAGGCTCTTTGCCATACGGCTCGATACGCCCGCAAGCCGGAGGGGGAATTTCTACCGGATCCTCGAAGAGGTGCGGTGGGAACTCGACCTCCGGGGGTTCCAGCATGTGAAGCTCTATGTGAGCGGCGGGATCAAGGAAGAGGACATCCCCGGACTCAACCCGCTCGTCGATGCCTACGGGATCGGCACGTCGATCAGCAATTCCCCGGTCGTCGATTATGCGATGGATATCATGGAGGTGGAGGGCAAGCCCCTCGCCAAACGGGGGAAATGGTCGGGGAGCAAACGGGTCGTCCTATGCCCAAAGTGCAGGTCAAGGAAGATCGTGCCGGGCCGGTCCCGCGTCCATGGCTGTGACTGCGGCGGGACCTTCGAAGATATCCTCATCCCGGTCTTCGATCACGGGGAGGTCCTCACCGGGAAGGACCCCGCACCCGTAATCAGGAAGCGGGTGCTCGACCAAACGCGGGACCTCTCTCTCTCCTGATGGCATATCTTCTTATCCTCGCCGCTATCCTCCTCTGGAGTTCCCTCGGTTTCTTCGTGAGGATCTCGGGGGTCCCTGTCCATGTCATCATTTTTTATTCCGCGCTCTTTTCTCTCTTTTTCCAGGGTTTCCTCTTTACCCGTGAACGTTTCCGTCGTTCGCTGCCGCCGGCAAGCGAGCTCCCTCTGATCTTCCTCCTCGCGCTCTGCTCGCTCGTGAATACCTTCACCTTCTTTTTTTCCTATGCCGCGACGTCGATAGCCAACGCGGTATTGACGCACTATATTGCTCCGATCATTGTTGCCGTTCTCGCCGTTTTCTTCCTGAAAGAAAAAATAACGGCGAGGATCGTCCTGTCTTTGGCGATCGCATCGGGAGGGCTCTGGATCATGCTCAGCGGTCCCGCTCTTGCGGAACTGAGATCGAATGGTCTTATCGAAACCATCTCCGGGAGAGGGTTCCGCCTCTCACAAGATACCCTGGGGATCGCCTCAGGGCTCATCTCCGGCATCGCCTATGCGGTCATCATCATTCTCATCCGCATCTTTACCCGGAAGTTTGACCCCTATATTCTCGTCTTTATCCAGAACAGCTTCATCGTGCTCCTCCTTCTCCCCTTTGTCCGCATGGTCCCCTGGGACAAGATGGGAATTTTTATCCTCATGGGCCTTCTCCACTCCACGGCCGCACCCTTTCTCTATTACCGGGGCCTGAGAGACGTGCAGGCGAGCCGTGCCGCCATTCTTGGATATTTTGAACCGGTTGGTGCTATAATGACCGGAATTCTTATGCTGCATGAATGGCCTGATACGAAAGCATGGCTGGGTGGGTTCCTCATTCTCGTGTCGGGTGTGCTGACCATAACGCAGAGAGAGGCGGGGAAATGAAGAAATGGGGCTTGCTCATAGGGTTTCTTTTTTCCTGGCTTCCCTCCGCCTTTGCTGCGGAGACGATGACCCTCACGCTCCAGGACGCCCTCATACTTGCCCTGAAGAACAACCTTTCCCTGAAGGCCGAATCGTTTAACCGCGATATCGCCTATTCGGGGATCATGATCCAGAAGGGAGAGTTTGATCCTTTTTTTGGAACCGAATTCGCTGAATCGGCGCTCAAAACCCAGTCGCCCTACTATTCGTTCACGATCTTGAATCCGGAGCAGAAGGTCATCGATTTCAATGCATTTCTAAGAGGAAAGGCAACAACTGGTACCGGGTATGAGCTTAGATGGAATAATGAACGGTTCAGGGGTGATTCATCCGTCCTCAAGATCAATCCCTACTATAAATCAGAATTGAGCCTCACCCTAACGCAACCGATCCTCAAAGGGTTCGGCATCGATGTGCAGCGGGCGCGGGTCTACGCATCCGAATATACCTATGAGATTTCGAAACTGAATTATACAGACGCTTCGGAAGAGATTGCTCTCAGAACCATAACAGCCTACTGGACCGTGGTGGCTTCAAAGAGCAATCTCGAGGTCTTCGAACTCTCCCTCTCCCTCGCCCAGAAGATCCATGAAGAGGTGAAGGCGAAAATACGCGCGGGATTGCTTGCGCAGGTCGAGGTCTATCAGGCGGAGGC
>JBLNHB010000318.1:0-9872 GCA_050268805.1 bacterium
GCCTTGAACTGTTTTCCCTTCTTGAGCCCGCCGCCGACGTCATAAATGATGGTGCGCAGCGGGATTCCCATGGGTACCTCGATGAGGCCGATATTATTGACCGCGCCGGTTAATGCGAAGACCTTGGTCCCAGTGGACTTTTCCGTTCCCAGGCTCTTGTACCAGTCCGCTCCGTGGAGGATAATCTGCGGAACATTGGCGAAGGTCTCGACATTGTTGAGGACGGTCGGCTTGTCCCACAGACCTTTTTCGGTTGACTGCGGTGGCCGGGGCCTCGGCATCGGCCGTTTCCCCTCGATCGAAAACATAAGGGCGGAGGATTCGCCGCAGACAAAAGCGCCCGAGCCCTGATAGATCTCGATGTCAAAATCAAATCCCGAATTGAGGATGTTCTTCCCGAGGAGGCCGTACTCCCGGGCCTGTTCAATTGCGATATTGAGCCGTTTTACGGCGAGCGGGTATTCGGCGCGGACATAGATGTAGCCCTTTGAAGCACTGATCGCCTTTGCGCCGATGATCATTCCTTCGAGGACAACATGCGGGTCCGCTTCCATGACACTCCGGTCCATGAACGCGCCGGGGTCGCCCTCGTCGCCGTTGCAGATGATGAACCGACGATCAGCCTGGTATGAGGCGCAGAGCTCCCATTTGAGGCCTGTCGGGAAACCGGCGCCGCCGCGGCCACGGAGGCCCGATTTCTTTATCTCGTCGCAGATCTCCGCCGGAGTCATTTCGAGGAGAGCCTTTGCCGCGGCCATATACCCGTCGCGGGCGATGTATTCCTCTATCTTCTCCGGATCGATCAGCCCCTTATTTCTCAGTGCACGAAGTACCTGGTGCTTGAAGAAGGGAATTTCATTGATGGTGGGAACGGCGGCCCTTTTCTCGGGCTCGTGGTACATGAACTTTTCAACGGGTCTGCCTTTGATGAAATGCTCTTCGACGAGAAAAGGGATATCCTCCGGTTTCAGCTTTTCATAGAAAATCTCGTCGGGGTGGATGATAACGATGGGACCCTCGGCGCAGAACCCGTTGCATCCGGTAAGGGTTATGGTTATCTCCCTGTCCAGCGCCCTGTTCTTGAGCTCTTTTTCAAGTGCGTCCTTGACCTTCAGGCCACCGCTGGCAATACACCCGGTACCGCCGCACAGCATGATATTCGCTCTTACTTTTTCCATGGAATCCTCTCTCTAATAAAAATTCGGCATAATGGTATCAATAGGATGTTTCACATCCAATGACCAGGGCGAGGTCCTCAACGATCTTTCCCTCCTGAACATGCTCCTTGAAGATCTTCTGCATTTTCTCCTTGGTGAGGTCCGCGTATTTGACCGGAGGCTTGTCCTGGATCTCGATAGTGATCATGGGCTCACGGCTGCAGAGGCCGGCGCACCCGGAGGTAGTAACGATGGTATCCGTTATCCCGGCCTTCTGAATCTCATCGAGAACCGTATCCAGAATATCACGGGCGCCGGCGGCGAGCCCGCAGGTGCCCATATGAACGGTGATCTTCGCCCTGAAACCGCCTTCTCTGAGATGGGTCTTCTGGTGGTACTCCTGTTTTATTTTTTTCAGGTCCTCTATGGTGAGCTTTGCCATGGTTCCTCCCTCAGTTATGATATTCTTTCAGAATGTCCGAGACAGTGACTGGATCGAGAGAGCCGAACGTATCATGGTCGATCACCACGACCGGTGCGAGACCGCACGCGCCGAGGCATCTGACGGTCTCAAGGGAGAAATTTCGGTCCGGGGTGATCTCGCCCTCCGCGATACCGAGTTTTGCTTTCATTTTCTCGAGGATTTCGTTTGCCCTCTTCACATAGCACGCGGTGCCGAGACAGACCCGGACGCTGTGTTTGCCCTTTGGTTTCATCGAGAAGAAAGAGTAGAACGAGACCACGCCATGCACTTCACTGACCGAAACATTGAGGCTCCGGGCGATGAGTTTGAGGACCGCAGGAGGGAGGTACCCGATGACCTCCTGAGCCTGCTGGAGGACCGGTATCAGACTCCCCGGCTTGCTTCTGTTTGTTTCGATGATCCTCTTCAGCTCTTCAGCCTTGTCCGCAATCTCCTGATCTTCGGTCTTTGCTACCTCTCTCTTTTCCGAGGATTTCAGAAAGGACAGTGCCTTTGATGTGACGTCGAGGAGCAGTGTCGGGGAAAAGGGCTTGGGAAGGTAGTCGATGATCCCCAGATGGAGGGCATCCTTGATCGTTTCCTGTGATGGGTATCCCGTAATGACGACGACGCCTATGGAAGGATTCGTGCTTTTTATTGATCTGATGAGATCGATCCCATCCATCTCGGGCATTTTCAGATCGGTTATGAGCAGATCGATACCCCCGTTCCGCAGCAGGCTCACCGCCTCTCTTGCAGACGTGGTAGCTTTGACCGTATATCCTTCGGGGGAAAGGATCCTTTCGCAGCTCTTTATGACTACAGGCTCATCATCAACAATGAGTATGCTGCCTGACATGCGTGTTGTTCCTCCTTCTCAATTTTTTTATTATACCTCGAACGGCAAGACTCATGCCAGCCAGAGAAGCCGGACGTGTTTCCCTGAATGCAGAGTGCCCAGTATGGTACGACAGAATCCTTCAATTCTTCAATATATTCCTGCCTGCGTATAGGCTGTGCACTCATTCTATATACTTAAATAGATTTATGGCAAGCTTTAATCATTTAATCATCGGATGTCCCCTGGTGTTCCAGGGCCTTTTTCACGACCCGCAGGATATCATCAGGGGTAAAGGGTTTTTCGAGGTATTCATAGGCCCCCTGCTTGACTGCCTGCTCGGCAACGGATGCTTTTCCATATCCGGTGATGAGAATCACAGTGATGTGAGGCCATCGCGACTTGATATTCTTAAGGATCTCAAGGCCATCCATGTCGGGCATTTTCAGGTCGGTAATGACCAGGTCATAGGGTTCGCGGGTGAGCAGATCAAGAGCCTCGGAACCTCTCGAAATCACCCTCACGGAGAATCCTTCAGGTACCAATACGCGCTCGCAGCTCACCCTCACGATTGCTTCATCATCAACGACGAGTATCCTCTTCTTCTCCACGGGACTCCCGGGCATTATCCGACGGACGCAATACCCTCTGTAATATACCCTCTCAGAATTTTTAACACATCGGGCGAGGAAATTGGAATATCTTCAAGCTCCTTCCTGATTTCACGGGTATCGACCCGGAAGCTCCGTGCATCTTTCCGGCAGGTGAACTGAAAATCGACAGCAGGGAAGGCGGCGATGAGGAGATACAGCGTTTTCGCAAGGTCACCGAGCGGTTTCCTGTCTATATGGTCATATTGGAATGTCGCCCTCATAACGGTTCCCTTCCCCTCGCCGGAAGTTATGGAAAAAGCACCGTTTGCTTCAAGAGCCGAGTGCTTGAAGAGGGAGATGCCGAGGCCGGTTTTCTTGCATGATTTCGTCGTGTAGAAGGGGTCCTCACAAAGTCTGAGCTGGGCCTCATCCATCCCCTTGCCGTTGTCCTGTATTTCAATGCTCAAGATATTGTCTGCTGTTGATGCCTCAATGGTTACTGAGACATTCGTCGCCTCCGCCCGGATTGAGTTCTCAACAATATCCATAATATGCAATGATATATCGTTCATAGCGTTCTCATGGGCTATGTGTGTGCAAAGACTATCCGGAATCCCCTGCCCCCCTCTCCCCTGAGGGACAAGCGTATCTCTTCGAGGGACGGGCGCTCCATGGAAAATTCCGTAATCCGTCTGCCGATGTCGGTGACCTGGTGCGAGTCTGAAAAAGAGACAGCAGGGTAGGGGTGTAAGGGAAGGCGGTCCGCTGCTTCCTGATAGCTTTGTACCCGGTAGGACACTTCGAGGGCATCGAGGTCGAGATCGTCGGGAATGAACCCGAGCTGGGAGATGATGCTGAAGGATTCACGGTCGACGTGGCTCGCGATGACAAGGCCGTTCTTTCCGTGGATGATATCCACGAGAGATGCGAGCGGCATTTCAACGGCATTGATGAGCGGATAGGGATTGAAGAACAGGATCTCATCCCGTTCATTCACAACCGGCTGTGAGGTCTCGTCATGCTTATATGATGGGATGGCAGGGATACGGGAATAAATGATCTCCTGAACCTCTCTGCAGGGAGCGGAACACTCGAAGAGCGCGAGGATATGTACCTCCTCTGATGAGCAAATCTCCATGGCAGGGATGACCGTCAGCCCGAGAGGGGAGGCGATATTCCGGGCAACCTCCACATGCTCGGCACTGTTATGGTCGGCGATGGCGATGATGTCAAGCCCGAGTTTGGCAGCTCTGCTCACAATCTTCACCGGCGTCATATCGAGCTCCGAGCAGGGTGAAAGGCAGGAATGGATATGGAGGTCAGCCTTAAATATCCGCATGAAGTATTGGGGAATCGGGGTACGGGAGGAAGGGGACAGCGGGCTGGCCTACGGTCGCGCTCCTGCAATGCTCCATCACTCCATCACTCCCCGTTTCAAGAGACTGTACAGTTTCCCGGCAACCTCGAACGCCGGCTGCGTGGTTCCGAGGAGGGCAACTCCCTCAGCCTCTGCTTTCCGGAGCGCTTCATCATCGGGCTTCCTGCCGTTGATGAGGATAATCGCCGGGATTTTTTTCATGGACGCAACCGCTACGATATTCATGTGGGTCTGGAGGGTTATCCAGAGGCTCCCCTCCCTGCAGTTTGCCATCACATCGGAGAGGAGGTCACTCACATAGGAGTCGGAGATTGTTTTCTCTCCATTGACGGTGCCCGTGAATGACTTCAATGACAGTGACTGCATGATGGCATGAATGGTCATGACTGCTCTCCTTTTGTTGTATGGATTATCATCTCGACTGTCGTCCCCTCTCCGACGACGGAATCGATCCGGAAGACATCTGAGTTTTTCTTCATGTTCGGAAGGCCCATGCCTGCTCCCCAGCCCATTTCCCTCACCCACTCGGGTGCGGTCGAGTAGCCTTCCTGCATGGCGAGGTCGATATCGGGGATTCCCGGCCCCATGTCGGTGACGGTTATTTTGATGGCATCGTCGCCGAGTTCATAGTTCAGGATTCCTGCGGTCGCATAGATGATCACATTCATCTCGGCTTCGAAGGTGGCGATCGCAACCCGTCTGATGATGTCGTCCTGAAAGCCGCGGGATTGGAGGATGGATTTCAGCTGCATGGACGCCTCGCCGGCATTGGTGAAATCCCCTCCCATGAGGTGGAAGTTCCCCTCAAGAGTCTTGCTCACATCCATGCGGCGGTCCTCATGGCCGCGATGGGCCCGCCTGAGTGTCGGGACAGCAGCGGAGCCCGGCTTCGTACAATTTCCCGGCAGCGCTGAAGAGCGAGAGGTGAGTGATAAGGAGCGCGATATTCTTCCTCCGGGCGAGTTCCACTGTCTCGGCATCAGGCCCCTTCCCCCTGGTGAATACGATGACGTCGATATCGGCGATATCGGCGGTTCTTACCGCCTGGGCATTGGCAAGGGCCGTCAGGAGGATGGACTTTTCCTTTGAATAATAGAGCACTTCACTCATGAGGTCCGTTGCACAGGCCCACCTGATCTCGACGTCAACATCCGCAGAATTATTGAGGACCTCTGCTTTGAGTGTTGTAATGATATTCCTAAGTTTCATGGGTAACCGGGCCGCCTTTCTGCAACAGCAGAGAGCGACGGGAGCAGTTTCGTCCTGCCGGGGCAGTGTCTAAGGGTGTCCGTCATAAACATTGAGATTTTTTGAATCCATAATAGGAAGCCTCACCAGGAAGGTTGCTCCTGCTCCGGGAGTACTCTTCACGATGATATGACCGCCGTGCTTTTTGATGATGCCATGGCTGACCGCAAGGCCTAATCCGGTGCCTTTCCCCACGGGTTTGGTGGTAAAGAACGGTTCGAAGAGTCGCGATATGTGCTCCTCGGAAATCCCTGAACCGGTATCACTCACCGCTATCTCGACATAGGGTATCCCATCGACGACTGTCCGGGATGTGCTTATGGTGATCTGGCCTTTGTCATTCATCGCATCGGCGGCATTGATGAGAAGGTTGAGAAAGACCTGCTGGACCTGGGATGAATCACCTTTGATTGGCGGAAGGTTCCCGTCCTCATTCACCTCGATCTTGATGTTATGGAATTTTGCCTGGTGCTGGATGATGTTGATGGCGTTCTGGATAGCATCGTGAATGATCATCTCGTTCTTTTCGGACGGGATTGCACGGGAAAACCCCAGGAGCCCCTTGATGATTTTCGAGCACCGCTCTGCCTGCTCGATGATCACATCAAGATCCTCCCGGTCCATCTTGTTCTCGGGAGGGATTCTCTTGAGCATAAGGTGCGCGAAGGTGACGATGCCCGTGAGGGGGCTGTTGATCTCATGGGCCACGCCAGCAGCCATCCTCCCCAGGGAAGCGAGCTTTTCAGTATGGACGAACTGCTCCTGTCCTCTCTTGATTTCCTCGGTCTTCTTCGTGACCTCTTCTTCCAGTTCCTTTGCCCAGTTTTCGAGCTTCTCCCGTGAGGACCTGATCTCCCTGGTCATCTCGTTGAAGATGGTTGCGAGCGTGCCGATTTCATCTTTGGTGGAGATCGAGACCGTTTTGTCGAGATTGCCCTTCGTGACGCTCTCCATGCCGTCGGAAAGGGTGATGAGCGGCTTGATGACGAGCTTCCAGAGAATGATCGTAAGGATAAGGGACGTGAAGGCCGTGAAGATCAGGCCGAATATTGCCGTGGCTACTTTCTGCTGCCAGATCTTCTCATCAATGTCCTTCATGGAGTAATCAGTTTCGAGGATGCCGAGGACCTTCTGATCTGCCTTGTGGTGATGGCAGGGCGACGTATAGCACGGCCGGTCATTGAAGATGGGGATTGTGCTCTTGAGTATCCTCCGCTCGCCCTCCCTGAGCAGGACCCACTGCGGCGTGTTCAGGGAGCCTAGGTTCACCTTCAGGGGACCGGTGGCCCCCGGTGATTTCATATGGCAGATCAGACAGGTCGGTGAATCTTTGGGAACGGTCCTGCCGACTTCGTCCTTGCTCGATGCAAAGAAGATTTTCCCGTTAAGGTCAAAGACCCGGATATTCGTGATGCCATGCTCAGTGGTCATGCTCTCAAATATCTCCTGAATCGCATTGGTATTGTTGATGAGCATATTATCGAAGGAGCTCTTTTCGACGAGATGAATGTAGGTGTCGGCATGGAGGACGGTATTCTTCAGGACTTCGTCCTCCATGGAATGGATGATCATGTACCAGAAAGCGAAACTCCCCACACAGATGAGACCGCCGATTGCAACGACCAGTTTCATGCCGAGTGAGTGGATCGATATTCTTGCGATCAGATCTTTTATGAATGAAAACCGAGGCATGGATAGCGTTCCCTCATTCACTTTACACAATTTTCCTTTTAAAAATATAGTATTCAGATAGGGTTCCGGCGCTCGGAAGGACATGCGGGAGCACGGTTAGGGATAAAATTTAAATTTCATTTTTCCTGTTGACAAAGAAAATACTCTTCGTGTATAAAATGACACTATGCCTGGGACTTACATACCAACTCCGTATCTGCCCGTATACATTTTTCTTCTCATGTCGACGGCTCTCGGGTTGGGAGCCCTCCTCTTCGGCATTCTCGTCAGGCCCCGGAGACCCTATGGCGAGAAACTCTCCCCCTATGAATCAGGCATTACGCCGATCGATCAGCCCCGGTACCGCTTTTCAATCAAATTTTTTGTTATTGCCATGCTCTTCGTAGTTTTCGATGTTGAGGCGATATTCCTCTACCCCTGGGCGGTGGTCTTTGACAAGATCGGACTTTATGCGTTCATCGAAATGATGATATTCATTATTATTCTGCTTATCGGTTATGTTTATGTCTGGGAAAAAGGCGCGTTCCAGTGGGAACGATAGCATTGGTCGAGGGTAAACCATGGTTCTGGAATTGAAGAGCGAGCTTGTTCAGGTTGATGACGGAGTCAAGCTTATTCCGGGAGCAAATACAGTCATTATGACGCTCGATAAATTCATCAACTGGGGAAGGACTTCTTCGCTCTGGCCTGTTACTTTCGGACTCGCGTGCTGTGCCATCGAGATGATGACGACCGGTGCGAGCCATTATGACCTTGACCGCCTCGGAATCATATTCAGGGCTTCACCCCGGCAGGCGGACTGTATGATCGTTGCCGGGACCGTGACCAAAAAGATGGCGCCCGTGGTCAGGAAGGTATATGACCAGATGCCCGAACCGCGCTACGTCATCGCTATGGGAAGTTGCGCCTGCTCCGGAGGCGTGTTCAGAACATACAGCGTTGTCCAGGGCTGTGACACTTTCCTGCCTGTCGATGTCTATATCCCGGGCTGCCCGCCGCGGCCTGAGGCCCTGATTGAGGGTATTATCAAGCTACAAGAGAAAATGAAGAAGGAGTATTTCCGGTGGAGCCCGCTCAGATAATAGAAAAAATCCGCGCTCGATTCCCTGATGATATCCTGAAGACCGAGGAGTATCGGGGACAGAGTTCGGTGAGCCTCAAGAAAGAGCGGATTCTCGCCATCTGCAGATTTCTCCACGATGAGCCTGATCTGTCCATGGATCTTCTCAAGGACGTATGCGGCGTCGATTATCTCGGAAAGCGGAATGTCCGCTTTGAAGTAGTCTACCATCCCTATTCCATTCAGCATAATCATCTGCTCAGGGTGAAGGTCCCGGTAAGCGAGACGGAGTGCTTCATCGATTCTGTCACCCCCGTCTGGAGAGGTGCCGACTGGCACGAGCGGGAGTGTTTTGACATGTACGGGATCGAGTTCAGGGGGCATCCTGATCTCAGGAGAATTCTTCTGCCGGAAGACTGGAAGGGGCATCCCCAGCGCAAGGACTATCCGGTCCAGGGGCCGGAAGAGGAATGGCCCGGATTCACCGCGGTGCTGAAGAAGGCTGAGGAATTCAAGAGGTACGAATGGAACAGGTAAGCGGTCTCAAAGCGAAAGAACTCGTCGTCAGCATGGGACCGCAGCACCCCTCGACGCACGGCGTGCTCAGGCTCATGCTCGAACTTGATGGTGAGACCGTGGTCAAATGCACGCCCCATGTCGGATACCTGCACCGGGGCATCGAAAAGCTCTCGGAATCCATGACCTACCACCAGGTCATTCCGCTCACCGACAGAATGGATTATATTTCGTCCATGACCGGCAATATCGGATACTGCCTTGCCGTGGAGCGGCTCTTCGGCATTGCGGCCCCCGAACGTGCACAATATATCAGAACAATTGTCGGTGAGATGACCCGTATCAGCAGCCATATCATCTGGCTCGCCACCCATGCTCTCGATATCGGCGCGATGACCGTGTTCCTCTATGCTTTCCGGGAGAGGGAGTGGATCATTGACCTCTTCGAGATGCTCTGCGGTGCCCGGCTTACGGTGAGCTATCCGAGGGTCGGCGGCGTCAGAAATGATGTTCCCCAGGAATTTCTCGACAGCATGTATCAATTCACCGAAGAGTTCCCCGGGAGAATCAAAGAGTATGAGACCCTGATCGATAAGAACCCGATCTGGCTCAAAAGGACCAAGGGCATCGGGGCCATTTCTGCTGAGGAGGCGATCAATTGGGGACTCACGGGCGCCACACTCAGGGGTTCCGGCGTAAACTACGATGTCAGGAAACGGTTCCCCTACGATGCCTATGATAGGGTTGAGTTCGATGTCCCCCTCGGCACCAGCGGCGATGTCTATGACCGGTATCGCTGCCGTCTCGAGGAAATGAGGCAGTCCAACCGGATCATCAGGCAGTGTATCGAGCAGATACCGCGAGGTCCGATCCTTGCGCCCGATGCGCCCAAATTCATTCTCCCGCCGAAGGACAGGGTTCTTGTCG
>JBLNHB010000319.1:0-4038 GCA_050268805.1 bacterium
GCCGCCCCCACGCGCCAGAACTGCCGCCCTGCAGTCCTGCACGCCTTCATATTTGAACCGCTTGGCAGATTTACTCCATCCTCCCTGGCACATAATGCGGGCGAAGATGGGCTCGCGGGCCACTGCTTTCTTGCCGGTGATGAAAGCGACCATCTCCTGGTTCTTTGCTCCGGCAGGGGTGCAGAGATTCGGAGGGACATCCGGATTCTTCACCACAGCTTCTGCGTACTGCTCGCATCCCGCATACCCGCAGGCGCCGCAGTGCGCGTGAGCAAGGTATTCCTTGACCTGCTCAACCTTGGGATCCACTTCAACGGCAAACCGTTTTGCAGCAAAGGCAAGCCCGAGACCAAAGACAGCGCCGACCCCTGCAAGGAATACCAACGTCCACTGTACAATCTGTACGAAATCCACAGATGCCCGTGCTTCAACGCCCCCCCCGACGCCGGCATAGACAACAGAAGAGAGACCGAAGAGAAGCGAAGAACAAATCATCAGCAGAAGGGCAATGCCTCTCAGATCCCTCTGCCCCCGGGTTCCGATTGTTTTCAAAGCCATTTGGATTATCCTACACATCATTTATATACTCTATATTTAGACTACCACAAACAACCTTAGAGAGTGATCAGACCCGAGAATCCCGAGAAGGCCAGCGCAATCAACCCGGTAATGACGAAGGCCATGGGCAATCCTTTGAAGGGGGCGGGGACATCGGCGAGCTCGATCTTTTCACGGATACTCGCCATGATGATCAGGGCGAGGGCAAACCCCAGTCCCGAGCCCAGTCCGAAGGCAAGGCTCTGGATAAAGCTGTAATGCTCGCCTGCGTTGATCAAGGGCACGGCAAGAATGATGCAATTCGTCGAGATAAGGGCAAGGTAAATGCCAAGCTTATAATAGAGCCCTGGCGAGACTTTTCTCATAATGGTATCCGACGCCTGCACAAGGCCGGCTATGATCCCGATGAACACGATGATCTTTAAGAACGTGATATCGAGGGGGACCATAATATATTGAAAGATGACCCAGCTCAGGGCCGCGCTGATCATCATGACGGACGTGAAGGTGATGCTCATTCCGACCGCTGTTTCCATCTTTTTGGAAACCCCGAAGAAAATGCAGAGGCCGAGGAACCTCGTAAAAACGAAATTATTGATAAGCGATGCGGATACAACCAGTTCGAAGAGCTTTATGAATTCCTTGTCCACCTCATTCCTCCTTTTTTCAGTGCGCTGCCCCGGCTGAGCTCTTTCTGATATACCGGGCATCGATCCAGTTGAATGCCGCCATGAGGATTCCAACAGCAAAGAAACCGCCGGCAGGCAAAATCATTATGAGAAGAGGCTTCGTATGAACAAAATGAAAAACGTATGCTGATGACATGCTTGTGGGGACTGTTAGTGATCCCCTTCCAAGGAGCTCTCGGAAGAAGCTGATGACCGTAAGGGCAAAGAGGAACCCAATGCCCATGCCGACTCCGTCGGCCATGGATGGAGCGATCGTGTTCTTGCTCGCGAACATTTCAGCGCGGGCAAGGATCGAAGCAAAAGCCACAATGAGCTGGATATAGAGCCCCATCTGTTTGTATACGTCAGGAGCAAAAGCGGCCATGGACATATCGGTCACCGTCACCCACCCGGAGATGACCAGCATGAAAATGGGGAGCCGTATCCTCGGGTGAATGAATTGCCGGATGAGGGATATGGTGGCATTCACCATGACCTGGACAAAGAGGACGGCGGCACCCATAAAAATACCGTTCCGTAGATTGTTTGTCACTGCAATCGAAGGACAGAGGCTGAGGGCGAGCTTGAAAATAGTATTTTCTTTGATGATGCCGTTCAGAATGAGTTCTTTATAATTAACGGTGCTCGCCTGCGCCATGTTCTGCTCCTCCTTCGGTAATTGTCTTGATGAGGAAATTGACGCCGTTCTTCACCGCGTCTTCGGTCACGGCACGACTCGAGATCGTGGCACCGGAAATAGCCTGAATGTATTCGGTTGTTTCGGTCTTAAGGACTTTCAGATGATCCACATCTTTTCCGGCGAACTGGCTCTTGAACGGATCGGCTTCGATCTCATCCCCGAGCCCCGGTGTTTCAGCATGGCTGAGAATATTGATCTTCTGCACTTTAAAATCCTGATCAACGGCGACCAGAGTGTTAATGTAGCTCGAATATCCCTTGCCGAAGGACTGAACCACATACCCGATGACCTCATCTCCTTTTTTCCCAACAAAGTATTCCGCATGTTTTTCATGGATCGTCCAGTCGCCGAGCTTCTGGATCGTATCAGCACCGGGCATGAGTTCCTGGAGAGCCTTTTTCTTCGCCTCTTCGGCGTTCCTGAACATAATAGGAGATGTCTTCGCGTATACCACCGCAAGGATCAGCCCGCCGATCAGATAGACGATGACGAGATTGATGGCGATCTTGATGATATCCCTGGCGGTCATTTTTTTGCCTCTGCTGCAGCTGTTTTCCTCCGTGCTCCAAACACCTTTGTTCTGAATCCCCGATCAATCAGAGGGGCAAAGCAGTTCATGATGAGGATCGCGAACATGACCCCTTCGGGATAGCCTCCCTTGAGCCTGATGAGCATGGTGATGAACCCGCAGCCGATGCCGAAGAGGATCTGCCCTCTTCTGACCGATGGAGCGGTGACATAATCCGTTGCCATGAAGAAGGCGCCGAGAATGAGCCCTCCGCTCAGGACATGGAGAAGCGGATCCCCGGTGAACAAGCCCTCTTTGCCGCCGAATACCCAGGCTATCACTGCAGCAGTGCCGATGAAAGAGAGGGGAATATGGAAAGAGATATACCGTTTATAGAGAAGGAATGCAGCGCCGATCAGCAAAGCGAGCGCTGACGTTTCCCCCAAGCTCCCTGCCCGATGGCCGAGGAGGAGTTCTGAGTATAGGTTCATCTTGTCGCCGAACGCCTCAATGAGCTTAGCCACCCCCTCTTCTTTCAGGATACCGAGAGGGGTAGCGGTGGTCACCGCATCAAGGCCGGTGAATGCGGCCGTGGGCTTCATCCAGGTTGTCATCGCCCTCGGCCAGGTCAGGAGGACAAAGGCCCTACCGATGAGGGCAGGATTGAACACATTGTATCCCAGCCCCCCGAAGAGCTGCTTGGTGATGACAACAGCCACAAAACTCCCGATGAGAGGAATATACAACGGTGCCGTTGCCGGGAGGTTCATGCCGAGAAGAAGCCCGGTGAGGAAGGCGCTCCCATCGGCCAGCGTCGATTCCTTCACGGTGACCTTTGCGTATGCCCATTCCGAGATCAGGGCGGTAAGGATTGAAACTGCCGTCACCCAGAGCGCTCTCGGACCGAAGAAATAGACGCCGAAGATGAACGCCGGCAGGAGAGCGATATTGACCGTCCACATGATCCTGCTGACGCTCTCCTCACTCTTGACATGAGGGCTTACCGATACGACAAGCTCATGCTCCTTTCTTACCGCGTCCACGTTCTTCGCTCCTTACGGCTTGACCATCGATTTCGCGAGTCTCACGAGCTGCACGATCGGCCGTTTCGCAGGACAGACATAGGTACAGCACCCGCATTCAAAACAATCAAAGAGGTTGTATTCCTTGCACTCCTCATATCTGCCTTTCTCAGCATATACACTGAGCATCGAGGGCATGAGTCCCATGGGGCAGATATCAATGCACCGGCCGCACCTGATGCAGGGGCCGAACTTGTCTGAAGAAACCGCCTCCCTCTCTGACAGCGCTATGACGCCTGATGTCCCCTTGGTTACCGGGACATCGAGCGAGTACAGGGCAAATCCCATCATGGGTCCGCCGGCAATGACCTTCACCGGCCCGGCCGTGAACCCCCCGCATTCCTCGATGAGCTGGGCAATCGGCGTCCCGATCCGCGCCCGCATATTCTTCGGCTCCTTGACGCCTCTGCCGGTAATGGAAACGATCCGTTCAATCAGGGGCTTGCCATAGCGGCATGCTTCATACATGGCGAAGGCAGTTCCCACATTATGGACAACAACGCCGACATCCATAGGGAGCCC
>JBLNHB010000320.1:0-12102 GCA_050268805.1 bacterium
TAAACATGTTCTTCAAGCAGATCGGTTATTTGGGCTCGCGTGTAAACAAAAAATTCGTTACCATCCTCCTTCTTCAAGCAACGCTCGTCCTTGCCTTCGCCGGGTATGCGTCATGGTCGAACAGCTCTGCTGAATGTATCCGTTGCCATGCTGATAAGAAGCGCCTTAATGATTTGAAGCATCCGGAGTTCTACGTTACCCTGCAGATGGTCGAGGAGCAGAGCAAACACCGTTTCACCGGATGCCACGACTGCCATCTCGGTGATGGCCGGGCAAAGGACAAGGATAAAGCTCACAGAGGCATGCTGAAAATGCTGATTGTTGGTGATGACGGGAGACCGAAAAAGCGAGAAGAGAGCTATCCCTATGCCCTTCAGCAGCTTGGCAATGACAGAATTAACGAGCTTCTTCCTAAGACCCAGGTCGATGGAGAGTATGAGACGCGGCATGGGGTAAGAAATATCCTGTGGCACGACCGGGACCCGGATACTCTGAACTTCGATCCCGCAATAGCAAAAAAAACGTGTGGACGGTCCGGGTGCCATCCCGACCAGGTCAAGCAGTTCTCAACGACGATCATGGGGAGAAATTTCCGGCAGAGAACCATGAGGACCTGGACAGACCCCTATGGTCCACACAATTGCGGTCCATCGTTCGCCGACCTTCCCCCTGAGGAAGTTCTCCAGGGCGCTGGTTTCGATTATAAGAATGCCCGGGCCATTGTCGACGACCTGAATGCTCCATTCATCAACGAACAGGCAGAAGACAAGCAGCGCATCTGCAACGTCTGTCACGCAGGATGCCTCGACTGCCATTTCACGCCCCAAAAGGACAAACCACATCAGTTCACCAAGGTGCCGAAGTCGGAGACCTGTGCAGGGTTTGGGAGGGGGTCGACCATGTGTCATCCAGGTGCAATGCACAGCAGGCGCGGTGAGACCTATATCGGCGGCGATTACGCGGTTCCGCCCGGCATGAAACCCGACGTGCACTACAAGAAAGACATCCATTGCGTTGACTGCCATCCTACCGGTGAAAAAGGCATGGGCGACATGGAGCGGAAGGCCACGTGTCAGGACTGCCATCTTGCAATTGAAGAAGCATTGGCCAAAAGCATCCATAAGAATATGGACTGCGCAGCGTGCCACGTCAATGAACTGGGAGGGTACCAGATAACCATATGGGGTCCCGGCAAAGTCGGCGAGCGACCCACTCCCTTCAAGAAATATTCCCTGTACTATGGCATCCAGAAACCTCCTATTCTCATGAAAGATCAAAAAGGCATCTGGATGCCTGTAAAGGTATGGCCTCACAGCGTTGGGAATATAAAGAATGATGTTCCCCGGTCTTCCGAAATTTTGTTCCGATGGCCCAAGGGTGAAACCCGTGATGCCTACTACGTTATCGGCACTGTTGATGGTCTTCCGGGAAACAATAAGCACCTCCTGTGGATGGAGATAGAGCAGGCTGCTCATCCTTTCGGGAAATCCCGCTCCTGCAAGAGCTGCCACGGGGAAAAACAGGTATCCGAGTCGTCATGGGAATTCTATGACTATCAGGGCGCTGAGCCTTTCAATGGAGGATATTCGATCATCGCAGACAGCAAGGGACTAACGATAACAGACCTCAAAAACACCTCCCCCATAAAGCCACTTCCCGGATACCAGCTTACTGACTTTGCATCATGGCTTTATTTGAAGGACAAATGGACGATACCCGGCAACTTCGAAATCAAGACCGATAAAGATAAATATAAGAGACACTTTGGGGTTGATAGAATAGTTAATAATAAACTTGAAGTAATAACAAATAATTTATTGATAATAAACAATAAATTACCGAGAAGTTATATTGATGCGAGGGGCGCAGCAATCCATGATCCGGACAACGCGGAACGTATTATAGAGAATTACTTGAAGAAGAACTGAAGAAATTTTTCCGCAACTCAAAAAACCTTTATGATTAACCGGTAACTATCGCGAGTATCTCTTCATACCGCTCGGCGGTCTTTGCAATGATCTCATCAGGAAGAACCGGTCCCGGAGGCGTCATGTCCCAATCGAGAGTCAGGAGATAATCCCTCACAATCTGTTTGTCATAGCTGTCCTGTCCTCTTCCGGGAGCATAATCCTTCTTCGACCAGAACCGCGATGAATCAGGGGTAAGGATTTCATCGATGAGAATCATTTCACCGCTATACATTCCGAGCTCAAACTTAGTATCGGCAATAATGATGCCCTTCTTCTCGGCTATCTCTGACGCCTTCTTATAAATCCTCAGGCTAACGTCGCGGATTTTCTCCGCCTTTCCCTTGCCGAGGATTTTTACAGTATCCTTAAAAGAGATGTTGATATCATGCCCCTCATCCGCCTTGGTGCTCGGTGTGAAGATCGGTTCCAGAAGCCTGTCTGATTCCCGAAGTCCCAGAGGCAACTGAATACCGCAGACCATGCCATTCTGCTTGTATTCCTTCCATCCCGACCCGGAAAGGTATCCCCGAACAATGCACTCAACCGGCAGGGGCAGGGCTTTCTTTACGAGGATGCTCCGCCCTTCAAGACATTCCCGGTACTTAAAACATTCCCGGGGAAATTCGTTAACATGAGCAGAGACAATGTGATTCTCTATGATATCCGACATTTGATTGAACCAAAACAGGGAAATCTGTGTAAGAACCCGGCCCTTACCCGGTATCCCGTTCGGCAGAATGACATCAAAAGCTGAGACCCGGTCGGTTACGACCATGAGGAGATGCTCACCAAGATCATAGATGTCCCTCACCTTGCCTCTCTTGACCAGTTTCAGGTCCGGGAAAGCGGTCTGTAAAACAACATCATGCATAACTCCTCCCTGTTTCATTTCTCGTCTTCATTGCGAGGGATGTTATTGTATCAAAAACGCCGCTTCTTGTAAAAAAATAATATCTCAAAGAGAATGGAGCATGATATAATTATCACAAATAATTCCTGAGGAGGCAAGATCATGCAATTCTTCATCTTCCTAGCGCTGCTCATCGCAATCGGCCTTGTCCTTTTTGCCGTTCAAAATGCAACCGTTGCGACCGTCAAGTTTCTTGCCTTCTCCTATGAAGCCTCCCTTGCCCTTATCGTGGTCATCGTCTTCGCCTCAGGATTCCTTGCCGGCATTCTCCTCTCACTTCCCTCCATCTTCCGAAAGAGCTCCATCATGCGGGAGCAGAAGAAGAGAATCCGCCGGCTCGAAGAAGACACGACCAGGGTCGCTCCCAAGTCCCCGACTGCTGATGAGCCGGATGTAGAATAGCATCCCTTTTCTTTTATCCCGTATCGCCTGCTTGATTCCTATGGTATAATAAATTTCTTTTTTACCGGAGGTATCCATGGCATATGCTGACATGAGAGAGTTCATGCGCCTTCTGGAGAGCAAAGGGCTCCTGAGGCGTGTCAGGACAGAGGTCGATCCTGTTCTTGAGATCGCGGAAATCAATGACCGCGTCATCAAGGAAGGCGGTCCTGCAGTCCTCTTTGAGCGGTGTAAGGGAGCGCAGTTCCCCTGTGTGGTAAACCTCTATGGCTCGTATGAGCGCATGCAGCTTGCCCTTGAGGTGAATGACCTCGATGATATAGGCAGGCAGATGCTCGAATTCCTCGAGCCCGAAATCCCGACGAATCTCATTGAAAAGCTGAAGGCCCTCCCGAAATTGAAAAAACTGAGCGACTTCCTTCCGAAGTATGTGAGATCAGGCCCCTGCAAGGAAGTCATTGTCAAGGACAATCCTTCGCTCGATATCCTCCCCATTCTTAAAACCTGGCCGCAGGACGGCGGCAGGTTCATCACCCTTCCCCTGGTCTTCACGAAAGACCCCGAGACCGGTGAGCGGAACTGCGGCATGTACCGGATGCAGGCTTTTGATTCAAAAACAACGGGCATGCACTGGCACATGCACAAGGACGGCGCCCGCCATTACCGGAAGGCCGAGCAGCTCGGACAACGTCTCGATCTTGCCGTTGCCATCGGTTCGGACCCCGCTGTCATGTATTCCGCAACAGCCCCCCTGCCCGAGGGCATCGATGAGATGCTCCTTGCCGGCTTCCTGAGAAAGTCCCCGGTGGAACTCGTGAAGTGTGAGACCGTGGATATCGAGGTCCCGGCAAATGCCGAGATTGTTCTCGAAGGGTATGTCGATCCTTATGAGCGCCGCATCGAAGGGCCCTTTGGCGATCACACCGGGTACTATTCTCTCAGTGATGAGTTTCCGGTGTTCCATATTACAGCCGTCACCCACCGGAAAGACGCGATCTATCCTGCGACGATCGTGGGCAAGCCGCCCATGGAGGACTGCTATATTGCAAAAGCTACCGAAAGAATATTCCTCCCCCTTCTGAGGAAGCAACTGCCTGAAGTCGTGGACATGAATCTCCCTCTTGAAGGGGTCTTTCACAACATCGCCCTCATCTCGATCGACAAACGGTATCCCGGTCATGCCAGGAAGGTCATGTACGCTCTCTGGGGCATGGGCCAGATGAGTTTTACCAAAATAATTGTTATTGTCGACAAATGGGTCGACGTCCAGGACCCCTCTGAGGTGGCCTGGAGGATCGGCAACAATGTTGATCCGAAACGTGATGTCGTCATTGTCGAGGGGCCTCTCGATGTGCTCGAGCACGCCTCTCAGATCCCGGCCTATGGCGGCAAGATGGGAATAGATGCCACCAAAAAGTGGGCATCCGAAGGTTTTACCCGCGACTGGCCCGATGACATCGTCATGTCTCCTGAGATAAAGAAGCTAGTGGACGGCAGATGGAAGGAATACGGACTCGATTAAAAAAAGACGACTTGACCACGAAGAACACTAAGATAAGGAATAGAGGAGTATTATGAAAAGAACTGACTTACGGAACATTGCGATCATCGCCCATGTTGACCACGGCAAGACGACTCTCGTTGATGGCCTCCTGCACCAGGCAGGGATATTCCGTTCAAACCAGCAGGTCATGGAGCGGGTCATGGACAGTATCGACCTCGAACGGGAAAAGGGCATCACCATCATGGCAAAAAATACCGCTGTTAAATACCATGACGTGACGATCAATATCGTTGACACACCCGGTCATGCCGATTTCGGCGGCGAGGTTGAGCGGACGCTCAAGATGGTCGACGGCGTGCTTCTTCTCGTCGACGCCTCTGAAGGCCCCCTTCCCCAGACACGATTTGTCTTGAAGAAGGCCCTCGAACTTAAGCTCACACCGGTCCTCGTCATCAACAAGATCGACCGGCCGGACGCGCGCATTCAGGAGGTCCTGAACGAAGTCTATGACCTCTTCATCGACCTCGACGCGACTGAAGATCAGCTTGATTTTCCGATCGTCTATACCAATGCCAAGGCAGGCGTCGCAGCCCTTGATCCGGATGGTGAATTGAGTGATTTAAGGCCGCTCTTCGAAATGATCATCAGCAGTATACCGGCGCCGGAATATGATGAGAATGGCACCCTCAAGATGCTCGTTACGAACATTGATTATGACGATTACATCGGCAGGCTCGCGATTGCACGGGTTTTCTCAGGTTCAGTTAAACAGAGTGATCCCATTACCATAATCGATAAGAACGGACTCCATATCACCGCGAAGGTAACAGCCCTGTACGGCTTTGAAGGATTGAAACGGGTCAGGATCGATTCAGCCCGCGCCGGCGATATCGTCTGCCTCGCCGGCGTTGAGGGCATCAACATTGGTGATACGGTAACCAATCCGGAAGACCCTGCGCCGCTTCCCCGCATCGCCGTTGACGAACCGACGCTCTCGATGGTCTTTTCCGTAAACACCTCTCCCTTTGCAGGCACAGAAGGTAAATATGTCACTTCCCGGAATCTCCGCGAGCGCCTTGAAAAAGAACTCCTCTATAATGTCAGCATTAAAGTCGATTTCAGCGGCACCGATGCTTTTACCGTCATGGGGAGGGGAGAACTCCAGCTCGCGATCCTCGTGGAGATGATGAGGCGTGAGGGATATGAGCTCTCTGTCTCCATGCCGGAAATCATTACCCAGAGAATCGACGGCGTTCTCCGGGAACCTATGGAACTCCTTGTCATTGATATCCCGGAGGAGTATGTGGGTACCGTGACCCAGCAGGTTGGCACCCGGAAGGGGAAAATGACGAAGATGCAGAACAACCGCCATGGAAGAGTGCGGCTCGAATTCCGCATTCCCTCCCGTGGGCTCATCGGCTTCCGCTCTCAGTTCCTTACCGATACGAAGGGGACAGGTCTTTTGAATCACCTCTTTGACGGCTATGAGCCCTGGATGGGACCGATGTCCAAGAGGGCGACCGGGGTACTGGTTTCGGACAGAAGAGGCGTCGCTACCACCTACGCCCTCTACCACCTCCAGCCGAGGGGCACGCTCTTCATCAAGGAGAACACCCCGGTGTATGAAGGAATGATCATTGGCGAAAATTCCCGGGAGAGCGACCTCGATGTGAACGCAACAAAGGAAAAGAAGCTCACCAATATGAGGGCATCGGGCGCTGATGAGGCCCTCAGACTCGTTCCGCCGAGGGCCCTCTCACTCGAGCAGGCGATCGAATTCATAAAAGAAGACGAACTCGTTGAGGTCACACCCGCTTCGATCAGGTTGCGGAAAAGGACCCTCGATGCCAATAAACGTCCAAGAAAGAAAGAGGCCCTGACCGGCGAATCAGTGTAACCGTTCGCTGTTGTGCAGAAATCATTTCGGTAACTCTTTCAAACATTTCGCCTTCTTGAATATGGTCAGAATCGTCTTCTACTACAAACCCGGCTGCTGGCTCTGCGACACAACTGAAGAAACGCTCAACGGGCTGAAGGGCAGACACGGCCTCGAGATCAACAAAGTCGACATCGCCACGAATGACGATCTTTACGAGCTTTACCGCTTCGACATCCCCGTCCTCGAATTCAGAAACGGCTCAACCCTTCATGGCAGGATCAAGAAAAAAGATTTACTCAGAACAATTGAGGAAAACAGGGAATAGATCATCAGCTTGGAATGATTGAGACCTCTCTTACTCCAGACCGCTTTTATGGATAGAAATATGATTTCTGCCGGATTTCTTACTCTGATACATTAATCTGTCCGCCCTTCCGACGAGGGAGCCGACGGTATCCGTAGACTCGGCAAGAGTCGCACCGATGGAAACAGTGACGCGGACCAGGTCCGTTCCGACTGAAATGCTCGATTGTTCGACGAGAGAACGATATCGGTTGGCTATACTGCATAACTGGTCATTGTTGACATTCATCAGGATCGCAATGAACTCTTCGCCACCCCATCTCCCTAACAGATCAAAGGAGCGCAGGGTATTCGACATGGTTTTTCCAACCATGTTCAATACCCTGTCTCCCATCTCGTGTCCGTAATTGTCATTGATATTCTTAAAGTGATCTATGTCAATGAAGAGAATACCGAAGGGCCACCCGTATCTGCTCATCGCCTCCAGTCTTCCGAGCAGGCTTGTCTCGATATATCTCCTGTTCCCCAATTTTGTCAGAGGATCGAGCAGCGCCAGACCCTGCAGTTCCTCAAGCTTTTGACGCAATGTCAATTTCGGCGAGTTTTCGCTCACGATTTCAACGGCTATTGCGATTTGCCCTTTCGAATCATGAATCGGAGCGATGCGCAATGATACAGGAACACGATGGCCTTCCTTGTGATGGATATACACGTCAACTTCACGCAAACGGCCGTCTGCAATCGTCTGTGAGAGAGGACACATCCCGTCGCAAAGACGAACGCCCTGTTCATTCACATGCATGAGATTTTCCCAGCAGTGCCGCCCCATGACTTCTGCCCTCGTATAACCAGTATGCCTCTCGGCCCCTGCATTCCAGTAGATGATTGTCTTGTCCTGATCGACAAAGTAGATGCCGTCATAAAGGTTGTCAAGAACTCTCTGATAATAGTCGCCGCTCAACTGCATATATTACCTTTTATCCGGACTTGCTCGTGCCGTATAAAGTTTAACATTCTGATTTCCTTCAACAATCTTGAATAATATATCGGCATTTCACAGCAATAACTTCAACGAGGGCAATGCACACTCACAAACCGAACCCAAGGGTCCAGTACTGCTGCCCGTCAAACTCAAACTCATCGACGACAGACATCCCGAGCTTCAGATGGGCATGAAAGGAATGGGGGTTGTCTTTTGAGATGAAGAGCACTCCCCTCTCGAATTGATCTCTGAGAGACGTGCGCACGGTGTTGAAAAGTCCTTCAAGAATCCCCTTGCCCCGGTAATCACGATCAATGCAGACAGGGCCGTAGACGAAGATTCGTTTGCCTTTCAGCGGACTTCCCTCAAATGTTAGTTTCTCGACTTTGCCCATCATATAAGCGAGCAATGGAAACTGCCGCGCATATTCCATTGTCTCCGCCATGAGATAACCAATGACATAGCCGTTCTCAAGGGCCACAGAGATTCCTAATTCCTGATTGATCTCAAATAGCTGATCTTCCGAAAACTCAACGGAGAGGAATCCTTCTGAGCGCTCTTCTTGACCGAGACTGGTAATGAGGTTTTCCTTCTGGAGCTTCAGGACCTCCTGAAAGTCATAGGGGTTCGCTTTGCGGAATATCAAGCTGTCCATCCGTATCAGGTTCCCTTGGAGCGTACTGACCTGATTCTTTTCCCAAAAGAGACAGCAGCAGAGAGAATGAAAACTTCCCCGGAGAGAAAGAGCATCCAGTTGAAAGAGTCAGGTATGTGGTTCGCGATACGATCCTGAAAAGAGGGGTTTGTCCCCAAGGATGATAGGTGTGAGACAAATCCACTTTGAAAGATGAGACGGGTGTATTCCCATATGAATGTGAACAAGATGGCAGAAAAACCGGAAACCATCAACACCCATTCACGGAAATGTATCCTGACAGTGTATCCCTCTTTTTGAAGGAATAGGATAAACAGGGATAGCGCGATCATAGTAAGGGAACAGAGAGCCGGCGCCAATACAGGACCAGCCCATACCACGGGGATGAGAAAGAGTATGTCCCATGTGAGAAGTGATTGAGGCCAATCGAGAAGCACTTTCAGCCAGATGTAATAGAAGATATCCCAGATGCCGAAGCAATACAGAAAGTATGAGATTCTCTCAGAACATACTTTCCCGGCGATGATGGCAATGGATAGGAGCATGACGATGGTCGAAACCTCCCTCCATGATTCAAGGGTGAACGCTCCCAGAGTCATCGTTTTGAGGGGGAAGACAAATCCTCCGGGATAATAGATCTGCCTCAGATAGGCGACTACCACCGCTTCCAGAAAGCCCATCGCAATCCCAAAAACAGCGAGAGAAAGGAGGATTTTCTTCATGCAAACTCTCTCTTCATGTATTTCTAATTAAGGCTAAAAGAGACCCCGCATGTAATTGTTCATGTAGGGTCTGGCAGATTTATTTCTTCCGCTGCATTATATCCCGGTAACAGGATATATCTCGAATGTTGTCGAACACCTTGTGGGTCTTTACATAATCCCAATCCTCAAATCCCTTTTCAATCCCCTTTCTCAGCCACCTGCACGCCTCGTCTCCATTGTTCATGAGGGAATAGTATTCAGCCATTGTTATGGTTGCCGGGATGCCATCGGGATTCAGTTCAAGCGCCTTTTTGATTTCTTTCTCTGCTTCGGCATACTGTCCCTTCTCGAGATAGAGGGACCCTAGATTGTTGTGTGCCTGTTCATTCTGGGGATTCAACTCGATGGCTTTTGTGTAATCGGCCATGGCATTGTCCAATTCTCCTTTCGCGGAGTGGGCATTCCCCCTGTTACTGTATGCAGAATCGTACCAGGGGTTCAGCTCGATTGCCTTGCCATAGTCTGCGATAGCCTGGTCAAGCTGTCCTTTCTCGACATAGGCATTCCCTCGGTTGAAGTAGTCAACGTGCGCACTCTGCTTCCCGGCGTTTATTGACTTGGTGCATTCGTCAACGGCCTTTTCATATTCTCCTCTATGCAGGTATTCGTAGCAGAAGTCAATTGCATGGCTCTGAGAAGCAGTCATGCCTACAGCCACAAGCACCAGGAATACAGTCATCTCAGATTTCATCGAATCTCCTTTGTGAGCGTTTTATATATCGGCCGACGTCTTCAGCTCTGCTTCGGACTTCCTGAAATACGCGGGTGAAAGCGCGGCAGGGTCTGTGTACTCCCCTCCGGCAGCTTTCCGCGAAGCAAGCCTTGCCACGATCGAGGGAAAACTGCTGAACATGCTTCCAGCCGCAAAGCGGGCCTTATCACCTGTCTTACTCTCGATCTCCTGCCGGTAAACCTTCAATCCATCTCCCAGAAAGAGCGTGGATTTGTTTACATGCCTTAAAACCTCATCGATCGTGTAAGCACCCGGCTCGAAGACGATGCGAAAATCGTCCCCATTCCATTCAAAGAGTCCAGAATATACTTCCTTCTTTCGCGCATCGAGGATGGGACAGACATACCCCTGATACCCGGGGAAAACCCAGGCATGGGCAAGAAGCGTGGAAACAGCGACAACAGGTTTGCCGGTGGAATACGCGAGACCCTTGACCGTCGACAATCCGACGCGAAGGCCGGTAAATGAACCGGGGCCCGACGTAACGGCAAGGCAGTCAATCTCGTTAATCGTCAAACCCATATTTCTGAGGCAGAGGTCGATCATCTCGAAGATGCTCTCGGAGAACTGCCGCTTCACCGCTCCTGTTCTGCATTCGGACATTTCGCCGGTGGCATCGTCGTAGACCGCTACACCGCCGGAGGAGGTAGCTGTATCAACGGCAAGAATGATCATATTCAATAATAAGGGCCGTGGGTCCGAAGGGTCAAGGGGCCAACCTCATTTTCCTGCTATTTTGATATAATACGTTTTCGAAATTTCATTCGCGTTCCTTTCCAGGAGGAGATATGCGCTATTCAAAGCTCTTCATACCCACGCTCAGGGAAGCGCCGTCAGATGCCGAGGCGGTCAGCCATACGCTGCTCCTTCGCGCCGGATATGTGAGGCAGCTTGCCGCAGGACTGTATATCTACCTTCCCCTCGGGTGGAAAGTGATGCATAAGATCAATGCCATCATCAGACAAGAGATGGATACCATCGGCGCGCAGGAGGTCTCGATGCCTGTCCTTCACCCTGCCGAGGTGTGGCAGCAGACCGGACGATGGCAGGAGATCGGGGACGAGATGTTCCGCCTCAAGGACCGCGGCGGGAGAGACATGTGCCTCGGAATGACCCATGAGGAAATCATGACCTGGCTCGCATCGCGTGAAATCCGCTCGTACCGCGACCTTCCCCAGATCTGGTACCAGATCCAGACAAAGCTCAGGGACGAGGCACGGCCCAAGAGCGGCATCCTCAGGACCCGGGAATTCATCATGAAGGACAGCTACAGCTTCGATACGGACTATGACGCACTCCAGGAGAACTACGACCTCCATATCGAGGCTTATAACCGGATATACGAGCGGTGCGGGCTCAGGTTCTATCGTGTTGAGTCTGACCCCGGAATGATGGGCGGCGCCATGGCGCATGAGTACATGGCGCCGAGCGCAGCGGGCGAGGACGAAGTGGCGCTCTGTCCGCAATGCGGCTACGCTGCGAACGTTGAGCTCGCAAAGAGTGTACCGGTGAAGGCAGACGAGCTGAATATGAGCTTCGAAGAGGTTCACACTCCGGAAAAGCGGACTGTCGAGGAGGTCTCGAGATTCCTGAAGCTCTCCCCCCGCCATTTCGTCAAGAGCATCCTCGTCATTGCCGACAATAAACCGGTCCTCGCCCTGGTGCGGGGCGACCAGACGCTCCATGAAAGAAAGCTCGAGAAGATGATAGGAAATTTCAGGCCTGCTGCGAAGGACGAGGTCGCCCGCCATCTCGGTGTTGAGGCGGGTTTCATCGGACCCATGGGCCACAAGATTCGCATGATCGCGGACGAATCCCTGAAACAGGGGACCTATGTGAGCGGTGCCAACAAGCAGCACTACCATGTCAAGGGCATTCAGGCGGGAAAACACTTTACTGCCGAATGGGCCGACATCCATGTTGCCCTCGAAGGGGACGCATGCTCCAGTTGTGGAACTCCTCTCCGTGTTGAGCGCGTGATCGAAATAGGCAACATCTTC
>JBLNHB010000321.1:0-18988 GCA_050268805.1 bacterium
CTGCTCAATCGCTTCTCTCGCCTCAACCGAGAGGTCGATGAACTGAATCCCGAGGTGGGCAATTTTTCTGTTCCCCTCGCCGTCGATCTGTTTGACATGAGCGACCCGGCCCGTGAAGTTGATCTTCCTGCCTCCTATGGCGAGTTCCATGATGAAATTGGAGTTGCGGTCGGCGAGGACCTCGGTCTCAATGAGCATTCCGGACCGGCTTAAAGTCTTGACGAGGAAATCATACTCGCAGTTGAGGTTCACCGGTTCTTTCGGATTGAACTTGAACCTCCCGAAGAGCCGTTCCTCAAGCTGCACAATCACATTGTTCTTCAGGAAGCTGACGAGGTCGGACCCCTTTTCGCTGAAAACATCCGGGAACTCCAGGCCGGCATGATACACCGGCATGTGTTCCCCATTGACCGCGTCGAGGGACTTGGTGAGAATGCACCAGATGACCTTGCCGGAAATCTTGAGTACATCATCTCCCCGCGGGATCTTTATGGTATAGTTCTTCGTCACGTCAAGCCTCCGGTCCGATTCGATCTTCACCCCGCTGATGCTGATATCGATGATGCGGACGTTCGTCGAGTAGAGGAGACTTCCGTGGACCTCTCTTACTTCATACCGCTTATGTTTTCGCCGTTCACCCTGCCGCATGGTCACCTCACGAGAATTCCCGCATACCCGACCACCTGCCGGTAATCCCCGCTCACCTCGCCGGATGTGGCATACCTCACGAGCTCGGCAGATGAAGCGCCGAGTACCCGGGCGGCGACGAGCATGATCGTTGCCGGAATATAACCGCACATCGAGATCGCATGGTCATGCACCACGCTGTACAGCCCTTCAGGATCGATTGAGAGGATCCTCTCAATCGCCAGCGAATCTTTTTTCCGTGCTGTTTCATCGGTCACGTAATGACTCATGTCCGAACTTGCGATGATGAGAACTTCCTGGCGCCGCGACTGGATCGTTTCTGCGATCCCCCTGCCGATCTCGAAACACTCTTCCAGGGAGAGCTGCATGATCGTGACCGGGACGATCCGCACGTCGCTCCTGAAATAGCCGATGAAGGGAAGCTGGACCTCGAGGGAGTGCTCATAGAGATGGGCGCTGCTGCTCTCCGAAATGATCGGGGTCCGGCTCACGAGAGCTGCTGCGAAATCGGTATCGATCTGAAATGTCCCGGTCGGTATTGTCCATTCCCCGGAACCCATGACCGATGCCCGCTCTCCCATCCCGGTATGGTTCGGCCCGAGGAGGAGGACCGTGTCGGTGAGTTCGACGCTCGAATAAACGGCCCCGGCAACAGGACCTGAGTACATCAGGCCGGCATGGGGACTCACGATGCCGATACATTTCTGCTTCGTCGACCCGGGGACCAGATAGCGTTCGACCTGCTGCAGCAGCCGTTCGGGCTCAGCGGAATAGAACTGCCCGGCAACAGCCGGTTTCCGGACAAGCAGCGCCATCAATATGCCTCTTCCTCGTCGCTCTCATAGTAGCGGTCGGTTTTGTCCGCAAACCTCGTACAGTTGGCGATGAAGGCGAGTTCCACAAGCCCCGTCGGCCCGTTCCTCTGTTTGGCGATAAAGATATCGGCCACCCCTCTCTTCTCACTCCGTTCCCGGTTGTAAAATTCGTCGCGGTAGAGAAAGAGGATCACGTCCGCATCCTGCTCAATTGCTCCCGACTCCCTCAAGTCAGCCAGGTTCGGAATCGGCGGCCTTCTCAGTTCCACTCCCCGGTTGAGCTGACTGAGGGCGATGACTGGAAGTTCGAGTTCCTTCGCGAGTGCCTTGAGCGAACGGGAAATATCAGAAATCTCCTGCTCCCTCCGCTCGAAATTTCCCCTGCCCCTCATGAGCTGGAGGTAGTCGATAAGGACGAGACCGAGGCCATGTTCTTTTTTCAGCCTCCGCGCCTTTGCCCGCATCTCGAGGACAGACGTGCTGGACGAGTCATCAATGAAAATGGGCGCCTCGCCCAGTTTTCCCGCAGCGGTGGTGAGTCTCGGCCAGTCCTCCTTGCCGATGAAACCTTTCCTGATCTTGTTGGAATCGACCATCGCCTCCGAGCAGAGCATCCGGATCGCGAGCTGCTTCTTGGACATTTCGAGGGAGAAGATCGCAACCGGTATCTTGGCGTTCAAGGCGACATGCTGGGCGATATTGAGACCGAAAGCGGTCTTCCCCATCGAAGGCCTTCCGCCGATGACGACAAGATCGCCGGGCTGGAATCCCGTGGTCAGATCGTCGAGGTCCTTGAACCCCGAGGGGACGCCGGTGATGGCATACTTCTTCTTGTAGAGGTCCTCGATCGTCTTGAAGGTATCCCCGAGGAGCGATTTGAGCTGGGTAAAGGAAACATTGATCCGCTTCTCCGAGATGTCGAAGATCATCCTCTCAGCGTAATCGACGAGTTCTTCCGGGTCGCCTTCGGCTTCATAAACGCGGGCCATGATCTGGCTCGCCGATTCGATGAGATTCCTGAGGAGGGATTTTTCCTTGATGATTTTCGAATGATATCGTATGTTCGCCGCCGTATGCACCTGATTGACGAGGGAGGAGATGTAGGATGCGCCTCCCACCTTGTCGATGAGACCCTTATCTCTCAGGGAACTGGTGATGGTGACGAGGTCTATGGGTTCATTCTTTTCATAGAGGTCGATCATGGAGGAAAAAATGGTCCGGTGCGACCACTGGTAGAAATCATCGGGGGTAATGAGCTCGAGCGCCTTGTTGATCGCCTCCTTTTCGAGGAGAATGGCGCCGAGCACCGCCTGCTCAGCCTCAACATTGCTGGGAGGGGTCTTGCCGAGGGCAAATGCGAGGTCTGACATGTGGTTTTCCTTAACCGCCTGTATTCGAGAACAGCAGCCGGGCCGTCATGCCTGGGCTTTACTCTTTGGTGACCTCGATCTGGAGTTCCGCCGCGATATCGCTGTGGAGCTTGACCGGGACCCTGAATTCGCCGATCCTCTTGATCGGGGGTTCCACATGGATTTTCTTCCGGTCAATCTCGATCCCCTGGCTGCTCAGCTCTTTCTGGATATCCATGCTTGTGATGGAACCGAAGAGCTTGCCGTCATCTCCCGCCTTTGCAACAAAGGTGAGCTTGAGGGAAGAGAGTTTATCGGCAAGAGAGTGTTTCTCTTTCTTCACCTTTTCCGCTTTCACGGCAACGACGCGCTTTACATGCTCAAAGGTTTTCAGATTGCGGGGATTTGCTTCAACCGCGAGATTTCTCGGTATGAGATAGTTTCTCGCGTAGCCGGTTGCGACATTCACGATATCACCGATGTTCCCGAGATTCGAAACATCTTCCTTCAGAATGACCTTCATGACAACCTCACCTCATATGAAATTTTATGATAGTATAGCATAGAGTATCTGCAGAATTTCAATGAAAATCCGGCGCGACTCACCGTGAGCGTCGCTCAAAACGCACGGCATCGTCGTGACCTTGGCGATCGAAAACCCTGGTATTTCCCGCCATCTTTCCGGCATGGGGGATGCCCGGAAGGTTCGCATGTGACCGTTTTTTCTGTATCGAAATTTTTTAAAGGCACGGAGTTCATGGATCCGAACAGATTCAATGCGGCAACGATCCTCTTCCGGATCATATCCCAGGGAAAGAAAATCAAGGGCGCCATGGCTGACTCCCTCGCTCCCGGAACACCCGGGATAGACCGGGCATTCATCATGGAAATCGTGTATGGGTGCGTGCGGTACAAGCTCTATCTCGATTGGCTTCTCGGGCACCTGATCAAGGACGTGACGAGGCTCGGGGACATGACTCGGGCAAATCTCCTGGCAGGCATCTATCAGATAGAATTCATGCGCGTACCCGAGTGGGCTGCCGTCCATGAGACTGTGGAGGTGGAAAAGGCGTTCAGGGGAAACGCTTCACTCGTCAATGCGGTCCTCCGGAACTACCTCAGAAAACAACACCGTTTTCGTATCCCCTCTTTTTCACGCAATCCGGTGAAACACATATCCCTGGCAACATCCCATCCCGAATGGCTCATCAGGAAATGGTCCGAACGGTTTCCCGCCGAAGAGGTCCTTCGGCTCGCACAGGCGAACAACGCGATCCCTCCGCTCAGCATCAGGGTGAACACCCTTGTGAGCAGCATCGATGAAATCGTTTCCATACTGCACCAGAGAAATATCCCGTCGAAACGCTCAACCTTCAGTCCGGATGGGTTGGTCCTCAATCAGACGCCCTTCTCCGCCGTCGCTGATCTCAGGGGGAAAATCTTCATCCAGGACGAGGCTTCCCAGATCATGGGACATCTTCTCGATCCCCGGCCGGGGGACACCATCCTCGATGCCTGTGCGGCTCCGGGAGGCAAGACAACGCACCTTGCACAGATCACCCGCAATGCCGCCCGCATCCTCGCGGTGGAAAAAGATACAGAGCGGATGAGTCTCCTGAGTGAGAATATCCGCATGCACCATGCCGAATCGGTTCAACTCCGCCTCATGAGTATTCTCGATTTCCGGAGCGATGACGAATTCGACAGGATCCTTCTCGACGCGCCGTGCTCCGCCCTCGGGGTCATCAGGAGAAACCCTGACGTAAAATACCGCCATTCGCCGGAAGCGCTCCGGGACTTCGGGAGGAAACAGCTCGAGATCCTCACCCATGTATCCGCATTCCTGGAGAAAAAGGGAACCCTGCTCTATTCCGTCTGCTCGACGGAACCGGAAGAGACCCTAGACGTTATCGAAAGCTTCTTGAATAATAGAAGGGATTTCTATATTATAGATACCGTAGATGATAGCACGCTTCCGGTTCCGTTTCAGCATTCATTAAAAGGTCTCATGAGCAGAGAAGGATACTTTGTTACATATCCCCACATCCATAACACTGACGGTTTTTTCGCGGTAAGGCTCGGGAGAAAATGAAGAATACGGCGCGCTTGCCCCTCTTCCTCATCCTCTTCGTCGCGGTAGCCATCGTGTCGGCATACCTTACTTTTTATCTTTTGACCTCCACGAAGAGCCATGAGGTCCCCGGCCTGGCCGGGAAAAGCCTCCTCGAAGCGAACAAGCTCCTCGGCGAGCGGAAGCTCTTCCTGAAAATAGTAGGCGAGGCCTATGATGCGGACGTTCCGGCGGGGCATATCATGAAACAGGAGATACCGGAAGGAAAGACGATCAAGGAAGGCAGGACCATCGGCGTCATCATCAGCAAGGGACCGAAGATGCTCTATATCCCCATGCTTTCCGGCCTCACCCTCGATGACGCGCAGATCCTCATCCAGCAGAACAATATCAAGCTCGACAGGGTCGCCAAGGTCCACTCCGCTGTCGCGGAAAAGAACACGGTCATCGCCCAGGACCCCAACCCCGAAGAACAGGGCGCCGGGGGGATCACGCTCGTGGTGAGTGCCGGAAATTATGATGACACTGTCATCTGTCCCTCTTTCACCAATATGGCCGTGGATGACGCCAAAAACCTTGCACGGCAGATCGGCCTCGAACCGGTCACCTCGGGCGAAGGAAAGAAGGTCGACTCTCAGTCTCCTCCCGCCCGCTCGCTTGTGAAGAAGGGCGATCAGGTGAGGTTCGAATTGAAGGAGGAATCGGAGTTCAGATGGTGGTTCTGATCGCTCCCTCCATATTGTCTGCAGATTTTCTCAACCTCGAACGGGAAATCAAAGAGGTCGAGGAATCGGGAGCAGACATGCTCCACCTCGATATTATGGACGGTCATTTCGTCCCCAACATCACGATCGGCCCGGATGTCGTCACCCAGATACGGCGCATAACCAGCATGACGCTCGACGTTCATCTCATGATCGAAGAACCTGACCGCTATCTCGATCATTTTATCAGCGCCGGCGCAGACATCGTCACGGTCCATGCAGAGGCGTCCCATCACCTCCACCGGACCATCCAGATGATCACGGGAAAGGGGAAAAAGGCAGGCGTATCGCTCAATCCGGCAACACCGCTCATCCACCTCGAGAACATCCTGGGGGATATCGATATGGTTCTCATCATGTCGGTCAATCCCGGGTTTGGCGGGCAGGCGTTCATCCCGCAGGCAAAAGAGAAAATTGTGTCCCTCAGAAAAATGATACACGCACGGGGCACGAAGACACTCATCGAGGTTGACGGAGGGATCAAGCTTGACAATTGCAGGGAGATAGCGGACGCAGGAGCAGACATCCTTGTCATGGGCTCAGGCTTTTTCGGTGCGGATGACTACCGCACGATGATGCAGAAGCTGAGGGAGTCTCTTGGACGCTGATACCCTCCAGTCGAGAGCAGACCGTTTGAGGGCGTCTTCCCGGTATGCTGATGCGGTTTCCCTTTCGAAACAGGCGCTCGCCCTCTTCAAGAGGAAGAAGAACTCTGAGGGCCGGCTGTCCGCTGCGCTCTCCGTCGCACATGATCTGAGAATGGCCGGTGATTTCACCAATGCCTTGAAATACTATCAGGATTCACTGCGCATTGCCCGCACACTCAAAGACCGGATCGCCTCAGCCGATGCGCTCTCCGGCATGGGTCTCAGCCTGAGGGCGCTCGGCCATTGGAGTGAATGCCTAAAGCATCTGGGCACCGCGCTCTCCATATACGAGGCTGAAAATGACCGGGAAGGCATAGCCTTTATCCGCTGGTCACAGGGTGGCGCTCTCAGGGTCAAAGGAGATATCGCGGGAGCGATCGGATCGTTCCGGTCCGCGCTCCGCATCTACCAGGATATGAAGAATCCTCAGGCCCAGGGATATTGTCTCTGCGGATTGGGCGGGGCCAACCGCATCGCCGGGAGGTTCCGGGAATCGCTCAGATCCTACCGGTCGGCAAACAAACTCTTCACCAGGATCGGGGATTCCTTCGGAACTGCATACTCATACTGCGGTATCGGCAATGCCCTGCGGATGACTGACCACCGGCATGATGCGATGAACTATTTCCGGTCAGCCCTCAGGATCTATAAAAGAATCGGCGACGTCGTGAGTTCTTCCTATACCCTCTGGAGCATGGGAATGCTTTCGGTCATGGAGAAGAAGCTCGCCGCTGCTGTGAGCTATTTCGAGAGGGCGCAGGAGAATTTCAGAAGGACAAAGGACATACGGGGAACCTGTTACTGCCATATCGGCATGGCGCAGGTGGCTGTTCTCAGGGGGCAGGGACCACGGGCGCGAAAGCTCCTCAGCCATGCAGCCGCGGTCGGCACACAATGGCGTTTTGCTGTAGAGCGCTGCCACGCACTCCAGCTCATGATGCTGCTGGACGACAAGGCGGTCTCGTGCTACCGGAATCTGGGACTTCGGCTCCATTGCGACTCATTCCCCTGCAACATCCCATAGGACCAAGGATCGCACTATGAGTCTCGTCAATATACCGAATTCAATAACGCTGTTCAGAATATTCCTCGTGCCCTGCTTCGCCCTGTTCCTCATCTATGATTATCATCACTATGCGCTCTCTGCCTATGTTGTCGCGGGATTCTCCGATGCCCTCGACGGCATTCTTGCGCGGAAGCTGCACATGCAGACCGAACTGGGGAGGTTCCTCGACCCTCTGGCGGATAAAATGCTCGTTGTCACCTCATTCATCATGTTTACCGCCTTCGGCTGGATACCTGCATGGCTCACGATAACCGTCCTGAGCAAGGATCTTTTCATCCTGACAGGATGGATTCTCCTGTTTCTCCTCTTCAACAAAAAAGCGATACAGCCCACGATTATCGGCAAGACCGCCAATGCTCTCCAGATGGTCCTCATCGGATTTGTACTGCTTGGACGGATGCTGCGCGTATCGTTGCCCGGGATGCCGGTCCTCCTTTTTCTGACGACCCTGTTCACCATCCTGGCCGGACTCCACTATCTCTACCGGGGACTGAAGCAGGCCCATGATTAGACCATCGACCAACAAGATCCTGGAAGTACGGAGCGGCAGTCCTGCAGAACGCGCAGGCATGCATCGGGGAGACCGGATCCTTTCGGTCAATAAGAAGAAAGTCAGTGATGAGCTTGATTTCGCTTACCTTGCCCATGAGGACACCCTGCATGTTCAGATCGATCGCGAGGGCAAAAAAATATTTTTAACCATGGAAAAGCAACAACAAGAGGACCACGGGGTTGTCCTCGAGCCGATGAAAATAGCGACCTGCGGTAATAACTGCATCTTCTGCTTCGTCAGACAGTTGCCGAAGGGCCTGAGGCGTTCCCTCTATGTCAAAGATGAGGATTACCGCATGTCATTTCTCTACGGCAACTATGTCACCCTGAGCAATCTGACATCCCATGACCGGGACCGGATCATCGAGCAGCGGCTGAGCCCCCTCTATATCTCAATCCATACGACAAACCCGGATCTGAGGAGGCTCATGCTCGGAAACAAGAAGGCACAGGATATCATGAAGGACATAGCGTTCTTTACTTCCCGCAAGATCCGGTTCCATGCCCAGATTGTGCTCTGCCCAGGCTATAACGATGGTGAGGAGCTCGATCGCACCATCCGCGACCTCAGCTCCCTGTATCCCTACATGCTCTCGGTCGCGGTCGTTCCGGTGGGATTGACCAGGCACAGAAAAAAGCAGCTCGCTCCGGTCCTCAGGGAAGATGCGCTCACGGCAATTGAGCTGATCACAAAGTACCAGAAACGGTTTCTGAAAAAATACGGCGACCCCCTTGTGTATGCAGCGGATGAGCTCTATATCAAAGCCGGACTGCCCTTCCCGCCCGCCCGGAACTACGGAGACTTCCCCCAGATAGAAAACGGTGTCGGCATGGTACCCGCCTTTCTCCACCAGAGCAGGTTCGTCAAGCTTTCTTCGTATGCTGTTTCAAAAAAACGTTTCGTTGCCATAACGGGAACATCTTTTTATCCCTATCTCTCTCCGGTCATCGCGAAGCTCAAGGAAAAAACATCCTGCCATATCGATATCATCCCGGTCGTCAACCGTTTCTTTGGTGAAAGTGTTACCGTAACCGGCCTCCTGACCGGACGGGATATCATCCAGGCTCTTACGGATGCTGCCGAGCATGCTGATATCATACTCATCCCGGATGTCGTGCTCAGGGATTCAAAGGATATGATGCTCGACAATGTTACGGTTCGCGACATGGAGACCGCTCTCAACAGGGAAGTCAGGGTGATTGAACCGACGATTCCCGGGATGCTGAGGGGAATGGAGGATTCTCATGCAGCCTGATGCGAAGACAAAAATGACGGGCCTCCTCGGGTATCCTGTGGAGCACAGCCTCTCGCCGGAAATGCACAATGCCGCTTTCGACGTTCTTGGCCTCAACTTCTGCTATATTGCCTTTGCGGTGCATCCTGCGTCGCTCACGCGGGCGATCGAGGGAGTCCGGGCCATGAACTTCCGGGGAGTGAACGTCACGGTCCCCCACAAAGAGCAGGTGCTCCTCATGCTCGATGCAGTCGATGAAGAGGCCTCTTTCATCGGTGCGGTGAATACGGTGGTGAACGACAATGGTCACCTCAAAGGTTTCAACACCGATGGAAGGGGGTTCATGAGGTCGCTCACAGAAAGCGGCATAGACCCCCGGGGAAAAAATGTTTTCATCCTCGGCGCCGGGGGAGCGTCCCGCGCCGTCAGTTACTATTTGGCCAAGACCGCGGACAGCCTCTGCCTCTTTGATCTCGACAAACAGAAAGCCGCACACCTCCTCAGCGACCTGAAGACGCTGAACCCCCGGGTCTCCTTCGCCGAAGAAAAGGAAAAGATCTATACGTCCGATATTGTCATCAATGCAACGCCTCTCGGTTTGAAACCCGATGACCCCCTGCCCCTTGATCCCGACCGCCTCTTTCCCGGCCAGGCTGTTATCGATCTGATCTACCGGGATACTCCGCTTATGCAATCATCACGGGAAAAGGGCTGCAGGACAATGAATGGCCTCGGCATGCTCCTCTGGCAGGGGGCGCTTGCGTTCGAACTCTGGACCGGGATATCAGCGCCCGTTGAAACCATGCGGACCGCCCTCCTCACGGGTTTCGCCCGGACCTCCGGGTGATGCAGGGCAGGGCCATGCTCTGCTCATTGCCTCTCCCTCTGCCTCCATGATAATGTATAGATAATGAAGATATGGATTCTGCCTGCAACAGGCGTGTTTATCATCGTAGCGGTCCTCTCGATGCGAAAAGCAGCGGATCTTCCGGTAACCCTGGTTCAGGACTCGTTCATGGAGGATGTGGCGATCATCCACGTGAACGCCGATGATACTGACTGGACCGCAGAGGTCCGGAAAGCGGTTATCGATTCCGTTCAGAATCTCGTCGAGGTTGCGGACATCGCGTTCACCTTTCCCCGGCAAAATCTCTCGGTCACGGCGGATACGGGGACGTACAATTTCAAGACCGATGACCTCGATCTCCAGGGGACTGTTCGTGCGCGGGCAGAGGATATGGACATCTCCCTTGACTCGGTTCAATGGAATGCCCAGGACAGGAAGCTCACATCCGATGACCGTACCGTGATCATGGGCAAATCGTACCGGATCGACGGCAGCGGTCTGTCCTTCAATGAAGACGGCACGGTCACGATCAGGAAAAACGTCAGGGCGCGCATTTTTTATGAACAGCAGAGATGAATGTTCCATGAAAAACAGCTGGACATGCGGGACAAACGCATGGCACGGCACATGGCTCGGCGTCTTTCTCGTGATTGTTTTGGTGCTCCCTGTCCAAATCGTATCCTCCGAGGAGCCGGGCGCCGCAAAGGCGCCGCTCGAGATCACATCGAAGAGCATGATTGCCGAAAACAAGAAGAACATCATCACCTTTGAAGGGTCGGTCATCGCAAAAAGGGAGGATGTCACCCTCTCCTCTGAGCGGATGGTCGTCCAATATGATGATAACAGGAAGATCCAGAAAATCTTCGCCTATGAAAAGGTCACCCTGTTTCAGGGGGACAAGGAAATCCAGGCGGACAATGCAACCTATTTTGCCAGCGATGAAACAGTCGTCTTCACGGGCAACCCTGTTTTCAAGCAGGGAGACAATACGGTCACCGGTACAAAGATCGTGTACTTCATCGCCGAGGAACGCTCCATGGTCGAAAACAGCAAGGTGCTCCTCCATGAATAACAACACCATTGTCGCAGAGGGGCTCAGCAAGGCGTACCGGAAAAAGGTCGCTGTCAAGAAGATCAGTCTTTCAGTAGCGTCCGGTGAGATCGTCGGCCTTCTCGGTCCCAACGGAGCCGGAAAGACTACCACCTTCTATATGATCATCGGTATCATTATGCCCGATGAGGGCAGCATTGTGTTCAACAGTACCGATATCGGCAAACTCCCTGTCTATGAGCGGGCACGCCTCGGCATCAGCTATCTTCCGCAGGAACCCTCCATCTTCAGGAAATTGACCGTCAGGGAGAACATCAGTGCCGTTCTCGAGATGAGAGGCTTCGATACGGACACCATTCAGAGGAGGACCGACGAACTCATCGAAGAATTCAACCTCTCTGAATTCGCCTGCAGGGACGGCTACAGTCTCTCCGGAGGTGAGCGGAGGAGGACGGAAATTGCGCGGGCGCTTGCCACAGACCCGGTGTTTCTCCTCTTCGATGAGCCCTTTGCCGGCATCGATCCTATCGCTATCCATGAGCTGAAAAAAATGTTACAATACCTCAGAGGAAGAGGCCTCGGGATCTTGATCACCGACCACAATGTGCGGGATACTCTTTCGATCACCGACAGGGCCTATATCGTGAACAACGGCGAAATCTTCTACGAAGGCGTTCCCGAAGAGCTGATCAAGAATACCGATGTCAGAAGGATTTATCTGGGAGAGGAGTTCAGGCTGTAATGGCGCTCGAAAGCAGATTAGAGCTAAAACTATCGCAAAAGCTGATCCTGACGCCCCAGCTGCAACAGGCGATCAAGCTCCTTCAGATGCCGCAGCTCGAATTGACCCAGTCCATCAATCAGGAACTCGTCGAAAATCCCTTTCTCGAAGAGGAGCCGGAAGAGACGCCAGCCGACCAGGCCGAGCTGCTCGAAAAAGAGCCTGTTGAAGATCGTGATGCACCGTCGCGCGATGATGCGGAAATCCCCTTCAGCGGGATGATGTCCTTCAGCGTGGACGACTACTTCGATGAACGGAGCAGTGACGGCAGGGATATCGGATATTTCAATCCCGGGGTTGCCGAACAGCCCTCGTTCGAGCAATTCACCTCCCGAGAGGGAGACCTCGCCGACCATCTCCTCTGGCAGTTGAGACTCGCCGAAGCCCCCGAACGGATCAAGGAGATCGGTGAGATCGTTATCGGCAATATCGACGAAAACGGATACCTCTGTGTCACGGACGAGGAGCTCGCCACAGAAGCGGAGGCAAACGCCGAGGAAGCCATTCAGGCCATCCGCCTCGTGCAGAGCCTCGATCCCCCCGGCGTGGGAGCCCGGACGCTCAAAGAATGCCTGCTCATACAGCTCGCTGCGCTGGACCTGTCGGGCACCCTCGTCGAAAAGATCGTGACGAACAATCTCGGCGAACTCGAACGAAAAAATTACCGTGCGATCGTAAAACAGTACGAAGCGCCGCTTGAAGACGTCATTGCCGCGGTCAAGATCATCGAAAGCCTCGACCCCAAGCCTGCACGGAATTTTACGCCGATTTCGACGAACTATGTTGTGCCTGACGTGTTTATCGAAAGGGCCGACGGCGACTACCAGATTATTCTCAATGATGAGGGGGTCCCGAGGCTCAGGCTCAACAACTACTACCGGAAATTGCTCGCGAACAAGAGCAAGCTCACCAAGGAAGAACGGCTTTTTCTCGAGGAGAAGCTGCGGTCCGCTGTCTGGCTCCTGAAGAGCCTGGACCAGCGGAACAGGACCATTTACAAGGTTACGGAGAGCATCATCAAGTTCCAGAGGGATTTTTTCGACCGTGGGCCGAACGCTCTCCGGCCGCTCAATCTCCGTGACGTGGCAGAAGACATCTCCATGCATGAGAGCACCGTGAGCAGGGTCACCTCAAGCAAGTACCTTGCCTGCGGTCACGGCATTTTCAGCTTCAGGCATTTTTTCAGCAGCGCGATCCAGAGCACTGACGGTGATGTCTCATCGACGACCGTCAAGGACCTGATCAAGAAGATCATCGACGAGGAGAACCATCTCAAGCCTTACAGCGACCTGAAGATCTCCGAGATCCTCAAGGAAAAGAGCATCTTCCTTGCCCGTCGAACAGTCGCCAAGTACCGCGAAGAGCTGAGAATTCCGCCGCACAACAAGCGGAAGAGATTCGAGTAATCGAAGCTAACCTCATCACACCAAGGAGGACGTTCATGAACATCATTATCAATGGAAAACACCTCGACATTACTCCCGCCATCAGGAACTATTCCGAAGAGAAGGTGAAGAAGTTTGAACGGTTTGTCCCCAACATATCGGAAGCGGTGGTCACCCTGAGCGTGGAAAAATACCGGCACAAGGCCGAGGTCCTTCTGCGCGTCAACGGCATCATGATCCAGGCCGAGAGCATTACCCAGGAGATATACTCTGCTATTGATGAGGTGACGGAAAAACTTGAGCGGCAGATTAAGAAATATAAGGACAAACTCAAGTCCCGGCGACAGGATGCGAAGCAGGTTACGGGGACCCCCCTGCCGGAAACCCCTGCTGTCGATGCTGCCTTCAGGATCATCAGGCGGAAAAAATTCAGCATGAAGCCCATGAGTCCTGAAGAGGCGGCGATGCAGATGGATCTCCTCGACAAGGACTTTTTCATCTTCAGCAATGACAAGACCGGCGACATCAATGTGATCTACAAGCGGAACGACGGAGACTTCGGACTCATAGAACCGGCAAAGTGAAGTTCACCGTCGTCATTCTGACCGGTCTCTCGGGTTCCGGGAAAACAGTCGCTCTCCGGGCACTCGAGGATTGCGGGTATTTTTGTACCGACAATCTCCCTCCCGCGCTCATCGATGACTTCATCCGTATCTCCGCATCGGAAGAAATGACCTCCCTTGCGGTCGGGATCGATATCAGGGAAAAGAGCTTCCTCCAGGGTATAGAACAGACCATCGGGAAGCTCAAGTCTCTCTCCAGGCTTGAGGTCGTTTTTCTCGAAGCCGAAACGGAAATTCTCCTCAGGAGATTCAAGGAGACACGGAGACCCCATCCCCTCGCGGCCCAGTATAGGACAGATATCAAACAGTCAATCGAACACGAGATCGTCACCCTCAAACCCCTGCGTGACCTGTCGGACCGCATCATCGACACGAGTTCCTTTACCCCGCATCAGCTGCGGGACACCATCCGGTCGATCTACTGTTCTCCCGCCCGGGACACCCTGAATATTGTCCTCACGTCCTTCGGCTTCAAGTTCGGTGTTCCGGTCCACGCAGACCTCGTTTTTGATGTGCGGTTCCTGCCGAATCCCCATTTTGTGGCGGACCTCAGGGACCTGACCGGCCGCGATTCGGCGGTGAGGGATTATGTGTTTGCGGGAGGCGATGCCGCATCGTTTCTCGACCACATAAAAGGGTTCCTCGATTTTATGGTCCCCCGCTATATACGGGAGGGGAAATCTTACCTGAACATCTGTATCGGCTGCACCGGCGGGAAACACCGCTCCGTAGCCGTTGTGGAGGCGCTCGCCGGTCATATGACTAAATTCCCGGCACGTGTCGAGATCATCCACCGGGACATCTGACCCCCTCCTGCCGAATCAGTTGACGACTCTCATGAGCACATCAATGCTTTTATTGCCGGGAACATATTAAAATAAACATGTTTATTGACGATAGAGGAAGGGGAATGACCATGCAGAACGCGCGAAGGAATGCAAAGCTCGACATCTGGGTGAAAGCGATGGCTGAGCTATGTCAGCCGGAGAACATCTCCTGGTGTGACGGCTCCAAGCACGAGTATGACCGCATGATGAACCAGTTACTGCAACACGGGATCGCTATTCCCCTGAGAAGACGGCCCAATAGTTTTCTTTTTCGTACCGACGCCAGCGATGTGGCCAGGGTCGAAGACCGTACGTTCATCAGTACGTTATCGAAAGATGATGCAGGCCCTACCAACAACTGGATCGATCCGGTGGAACTGAAGAAAACCATGACCGATCTCTACCGGGGCTGCATGAGGGGCCGCACGATGTACGTCATACCCTTTTCCATGGGGCCGATAGGCTCGCCGATCTCAAAAATCGGGGTTGAGCTGACGGACAGCCCCTATGTGGTCTGCAATATGCACATCATGACCCGCGTGGGGTCCAGCGTTCTTGACTCGCTCTCTTCCGGCAGCGACTTTATTCCCTGCCTCCATTCAGTTGGCGCTCCTCTCAAAAAAGGACAAAAAGATTCCTCATGGCCCTGCGCGCCGATCGAGAAAAAGTTCATCAGCCACTTTCCCGAGGAAAACCTGATCTGGTCCTACGGCTCCGGGTATGGCGGCAATGCGTTGCTCGGGAAGAAATGCCTGGCATTGAGAATAGCCTCTGCCATGGCCAGAAGAGAGGGCTGGATGGCGGAGCACATGCTCATTCTGCGGCTGACCAGTCCTGAAGGGAAACAGTATCATATCGCCGCCGCGTTTCCCTCTGCCTGCGGAAAGACCAATCTTGCCATGATGCAGCCGTCGATCAAGGGCTGGAAATGTGAATTCATCGGCGACGACATCGCCTGGATGAAAGTCAAGAGCGACGGTCGCCTCTATGCCATCAACCCTGAGAGCGGTTTCTTCGGCGTAGCGCCGGGAACGTCCTATGACACCAATCCCATGGCCATGGATACCCTCAGGGAGAACGTTATTTTCACCAACTGCGCCCTCACCGATGACGGCGACGTCTGGTGGGAGGGAATGACTGATGCCCCCTCCCATGCAGTCGACTGGAAAGGCCGCGACTGGACCCCCCGGAGCAAGGAGGACGCGGCCCATCCGAACGCGCGGTTTACCGCGCCGGCTTCCCAATGTCCCGTCATCTGCAAGGACTGGGAAGATCCGGAGGGAGTGCCGATCGATATTTTCATTTTCGGCGGCCGCAGGAGCAGTGTCGTGCCCCTCGTGTTCGAGGCATATTCCTGGGATCACGGCGTGTTCCTCGGCGCCACCGCGGCTTCGGAGACCACATCGGCCAATATCGGCGCGGTCGGCAACCTGAGGCGCGACCCCTTCGCGATGAAGCCCTTCTGCGGATATAATATGGGTGATTATTTCCAGCACTGGCTCGCCATGGGCGACCGTCTCGGCGAAAAAGCGCCCCGGATCTTTTACGTGAACTGGTTCAGAAAGAGCGAGGACGGCAAGTTTCTGTGGCCCGGGTTCAGCGAGAACAGCCGTGTGCTCAAATGGATGTGCGAGCGAATCGACGGCAAGGCGCGGGCCACGAAGTCCCCCATCGGTTGGATGCCTGCTGACGGCGCTCTCGACCTCACCGGCCTCGACTTGCCCGGCGATACCATGAGGGAATTGATGAATGTCGACATCAATGAGTGGCGAAACGAGATCCCCGACATTGAAAAGCACTTCGCTCAATTCGGAAGCCGCTTGCCCGGGAGGCTCAAGAAGCAGCTTGAGGAGCTTGCGAAAAGACTTGAATAAAATACGTTCTGTATCACCCTCCCCTCAGTCCCGTCCCATCGAGGGAGGGGGAAAACATGACTCCCTCTCCCCTACAGTGGGAGAGGGGAAATCATCTGACATATGGACTCTTCTATAAAACCGGCAAAATCCCTGGTCAATGTGCTCGGGGTCGTGTATGTCCACACCAGGACGAGCGACGGCGGGGACCTGTATCTCACCCGTTTTGCAGAGTCCTATCAAAGGCATTTCGAGATCGAGAACTGGCACGAAAAGAGCTGGTTCGACGCCCATAAGATACGGCTCAGGGGGACCAGTTCGGTCTATAAGGTCCCAACCAAAGAAGTAGCCGGCAAGAGCCTTGATCTGGTCGTCAAGACCTGCCGTGTCGGAGAGGACGTGCCGCTTGCCACCCATATTCTGGAGGAGTTCTGCAACGCCGAGTTCAACAGCCCCTGGGAAGAGTTCTCTCTCGTTACGGAGATGCGGGAAGGCCACCTTGGGATGAAACACGCCATGGTGAATACCCAGCTTCCGATGGCGATCTATGTCCCTCCCGAGCGGATGCAGCAGTGGCAGAGTGGACGGTCGCGGGCAAAAATAAATCGCATCAGGGACCGGCATCCCGGCATCGACCTCGACATTCTCAAACAGTATAAAATGATCTATGAATGGGTCGTAGGCAAGAACCTCGTCGAAATTTTCGAGCAGATAGCCGTCGAACTCCCAGACCTCATCCACCACCTCAAGACGATGAATTACCAGGTGCTCCGGTCCCTGAATGAAAAAGGCTACCTGATCGCCGATATGAAGCCGGAACACATCATTATCGGCGAGGACGATGTCCGTCAGATCGAGGAAGCGGGACGCTCGAGCAACGGCAGCGCCTTCCAGGAACAGATCGACATGGTCTATCAATTCCTGAATGAAGACAGGTATTCGGTAATCGATTATGAGTTATTGTTCCGTACGCCCGAGCACGATGACCGGGTGAAGTCCTCGCGTCGGCACTCCTATCTGGATGACCAGCGGGACCGGTTCCAGCCGACCCTGCTCCCCTCCCACCTCGCGAACACGGAGATCCTCGGTGTACCCTATATTTACGGCCATGCAGAGAGCACCGGCGGCCATCTCTGGGTCGTGGGAAAGAATGCCAGGTTGTTCGATTATTTTCTTCCTGAGCGGTGGAGAAAAACCCCTTCCCTCCGGCTATCGGATACCAATGAAGTGTTCTATACGATTACGAAGGACAACATTCACCTGGTCTGGAAGACTTCCCGTGTTGGGGAGATCCCTCAGACGGACGAGCATGTGGAGAAAATACGTCAACATGGCATCAACAGTCCTTTTGAGGAATTCGCCACGGCCCTCACCCTGAACCGTCTCGGAATCCCCTGCGTGTATGTGCGGGCGATCTACATGACAGGGAGCACCAAAATCGAGCCGTCAAGCGACCTGAGGAGATACGACTCTCATAAACATATCCTCGATGCGGAGGGCAATCCCATCCTTCAGGAGAATCGCAACTACATCACCATTCGAGGCTACTACAACGGACCAGATGAATATGTGGCCGAACATGAAGGTGAGCTTTTTTCCTCTGTCGACCTTGACCGGGCGGTCCGCAGGGGCATTATCACCGAATCACAATCTCGGGGATTATTGGCAAGGGTCATCGAGAACGCGAGGAACGTCGGCTATGACGGGTCATTGTTGAAGGCAAACGACCTCCTGCTGGTCATCGACAATAAAGGGAACGTGATCAAACAGCCTTCCGGTGACCCGAAGGTCATTATCTGCAATTTCGAGCTCATCTGGAAGATCCCCGACACGGCCGCACTCACCTCTTGATTCCCGCAAATACAATGTCGCCGCTGGCTGCACAGCCTGTCATTCCGGCTATGTACCGGTTGGTTCCTCCGCTGGGCCGAGCAGGGTGATCGCCATGTTCTCTTTGTCGAAGGTCTTTTCGGACAATGCCCGGGCATCGTCAATCTTCACCGCCTCGATGTCCCTGATGATCTCCTCGGGGCTGTAGTACCTGCCGTGGTAGATCTCCTGCCGTGCGATGTTGTTCATCCGCGCCGAGCTCGACTCCAGCCCGAGAAGGATATTTCCCTTGAGCTGTTTTTTCGTCCGCTCGAACTCGCCAACGGTCATACTTTCCCGGAGGTAACAGGACTCTTTGACGATGAGATCCATGACCTCGCGGTAGTTGTCCTTGCTCGCGCCCGCATAGATACCGATGCTCCCGACATCGGCATAAGAAGAAAGGAACGAGTTGATCGAGTAAACAAGCCCCCTTTTCTCCCGTATCTCCTGAAAAAGGCGGGAGCTGACGCCTGAGCCGAGGAGGGTATTGAGAATGAGCATTGCATACCGGTCAGGGCTGTTCGCGGGGATCCCCCGAAACCCAATGCAGATGTGCACCTCTGACAGGTCTTTCTGAAACACCTTCATCCCCGGCCTGAACT
>JBLNHB010000322.1:0-3961 GCA_050268805.1 bacterium
GGGAAATGCCCCTGGAAGAACGGTTCATTAATTGTTACATTCTTGATCCCCACTGCCTTTTCATTCGGCACGACTTCAATGACCCGGTCAACAAGGAGAAACGGGTATCGGTGGGGAAGCAAGCTCTGGATCTCTTTCACATCAATCATTGCTCTTTTCCTCCAGTTTTTTTATTCTTTCTTCAATCTGCTTGAGCGTTTTCATCATCTCCGGCAGTCGCTCGATGATCGCCTGCGTCTTGAACCACTGCTTGTGCGGAAGGGCAAGGGACCCGATGTACACGCCTTTCTTGACGGTACCCATGACTCCCGATTGCGCTCCGATCATCGTTCCTGATTCAATGACGGTATGGTCGGCAACACCGACCTGCCCTGCGAGGGTGACATAATCACCCAGGAGCGTGCTGCCGCCGATGCCGACCTGGGCAACAATGATGCAGTGCTTTCCGATTTTCACATTGTGGCCGATCTGGACAAGGTTATCAATCTTGGTCCCTTCACCGATAACCGTTGCACCGGTAGTTGCTCTGTCGATGGTTACGCCGGCTCCGATCTCCACATCATTCCCGATCTCCACCCTTCCGACCTGGGGGATCTTATGATGCACTCCCCGTTCAAATACATACCCGAATCCATCAGCGCCAATAACCGCATTCCCGTGGATGATAACCCGGTCGCCGATGGTAATCTGCTCCCGGATGACAACCCCGGGATAGACAATACAGTCGCTGCCGAGGATAGTCTCGCTCCCAATATACACATGGGGGTACACAACCGTCCGGTCGCCGATCCGGGCGCCCGAGGAAACATAGGCAGCGGGATAAACAGTCACATCCTTGCCGATCTGAACATTTTCTTCAAGGAGCGCTCCCTGCATCACGCCTCGCGGTGCGAATGGTTTCCGATAAAAGATCTCGAGCGCTTTGGCAAAGGAGTACTGGGGATTGCTAACTTTCATCTGGGGTAAACCGGCGAGCTCATCATAGAACCTGTCAACAAGAACCGCAGCAGCCCCGGAACGGATAATGTCAGGCAGATATTTCTTATTGGCAATGAAGCTCAGGCATCCCTTTTCAATGTCTGAAACACCCCGCACGGAGCCGACCTCAACATCCCCGCTCCCCGACAGCTCTGCATTAAGCACTCGTGCCAGTTCACCGGTCGTCACACACCGCTCCGGAGACGAAGATCCAGCATATGCGATAAAGCAAGAGAACGTAACCGGGCAGTTACCGTATGATTATTCCTTGGTCTTCTCATTGTACTGGGCTATTACCTTGTCCGTTAAGTCGAGTCCGTCTTTTGCATAGAGGACGGATATCTCGGTCTCTTCGAAGACAAGGGTATAAGTCTCCTTTTTTGCGATTTCAGTGATAACCTCTTTCAGTCCTTCAACAATTTTTTTCGTTGCCTCTGCTTCTTTTTCATTGATCTCTTTCTGCGCGTCGGCGAGCAGCTTCTGATAGGTCTGGACTTTTTCCTGAAATTCTTTCTGTTTTTCCTGTTTTGCCTTGTCCGAGAGAAGAGATGCCTTCTTTTCAAAATCCTCCTGCATCGATTCGAGTTTCTTCTTCTCATCGTCGAGCTGCACCTGCTTTTCCTTGATGCTCTTCTCGAGCCTTTCCTTGGCCGATTTGCCGGCCTTGCATTCATTCAGGGCCTTCCGCATGTTCACATACCCGATCTTGAGACCCTCTTCGGCAGATGCAACACCGAGCATTGCCATCAGCCCAATGAGGGCCAGAACGATAATTTTTTTCATATATCCTCCTTATAATATGATGAAACGTTCACGCGCTCAGTTCCTTCCAGACAGCACTGGCTGCAGGGAACAGCAGCCGATATCCATACACATTATCAGAAAAATGTTCCGAATGTAAACTCGAATTTGGACTGTTTTTCATCAGGCTTGCGGTCGAGATTATAGCCCCATTCAAGCCGTAAGGGGCCTATCGGGGAAATCCACCGGATGCCCAGTCCGGCTGTATACCGCAACTCATTGGGGTCAAAATCTTCATTTACACCATATGCTCTGCCGAGATCAAAAAAGGTGAGCCCCTTGAGCCGGGCCTGGGGTATAATGGGGAATATGAATTCGGCATTGAAAATAACTTCCCGTGTCCCTGCAATAGGATCACCACTTCTATCCTTGGGATTGCCGTCACCGTAATCGAGTCCCCTGACTGTGTTGATGCCGCCGACATAGAAACCTTCATAGTCCGGCAGGTCTTCTCCGAAAAGACCTTCAGCATATCCGAGTCTTCCTCTCAGAGCAAATGTCGTGGGTCCGAGCGGGTAAAACCATTGAGAATCCACTACCGATTTAATGAATTTGTTGTCTCCTCCCAATCCTGCTAAAGTCACATAGAGAGCATTCCTTGAGCCTTCATGGGGATCGAGATAATAATCCCTCGTGTCGCGGGAGATTGTGGGGGAGATGCTGCTCGTTATCCTCCGGCCTTCCTGGTTGAGTATCGTATCATCAGCATCCGGTTCGATATTATAGACAGTCGCATCCTCGAGGTTGTACAGGACATTCAACCGCCAGTATTCGGAGAGAGCTTTTCCCAGTCCCAAACTGAATCCTGTTGCCTTCCAGTCGTAGGTGATATACTCTCTCTTTCTCTTGTAGACTGTAGCAGAGAACGAGAGCTCTTCATCGAGAAACCAGGGGTCCGTGAAGGAGAGATCAAAGGTTGACGCCACGCTGCCGAGCTCGGCCTTGAGCTTTACATACCGGCCGCCTCCGAAGAGGTTTGCCTGGGTCAGATCGACCATGCCGACTAACCCATCAGTCGTGCTGTACCCACCCCCGACGCTCAGGGTGCCTGTTGATTTCTCCTGAACCGTAACGTCAACATCGAGCAGCTTTTCATCAACTTTCGGCTTTGGTTGGAGTTGAATCGTCTCGAAAAAATTGAGATTATTCAACCGCTGGTAGCTCCGTTTGATGAGCGCGCTGTTAAACCGGTCTCCCTCATCCAACCGTATTTCCCTCCTGATCACCTTGTCCTTCGTCTTGGTGTTCCCGCTGATTTCGATTCTCCCGATATGGTAAATATCGCCTTCGAGCACCCGGTAGACGACCTTTACGGCATCTTCTCCCTGGACGGGTACGACATCCGGATCGATCGATATGAGTGCGTATCCCCTCTCGGAATAATAATCGGTGAGAGCCCGGATGTCGTCGTTGAGGATATTCCTGCGGAATATGTCACCCGGCTTCAGATTGATCTTCTGCCGTAGGACTGCCTCAGAATAGGAATGGTTCTCCGCAACGCCGACTGATGATACACGGTATTGACGGCCTTCGGATGTATGAATGGTAATGCTCATCCTGCTGGCATCTTCATCCAGCTGGATTTCAGGCTCGGATACTCTGACATTGATGTAGCCGTTGTTAAAATAGAGATTCTTGATGTTTTCGATATCCTGCTTCATGGTCATGCTGTTGTAGTATCCGCCCGAAGTGATGAAAGAAAAGATCCACCATGTGCTCGTCTTCATTTCAGCTTCGATATCTCCATCGCTGATCGCCTTGTTCCCCTCAATATTGATCTCCCTGATCTTGACCTTTGCCCGCTCATTGATGAGATAGGTAAGGGCGACATCCGTGTCGCGGATTTTCCTCACCAGGGGAACAATCTCTGCAAGCCAGTACCCCTCAGATTCATAGAATGACTTGATTTTGAGCGCATTCTCCTGGATAAGGGTTGCATCTGCGATGGAGCCTCTCGAAAGGGTTATCTGACCCCGCAGTTTTTCGTCATCAAACTCTTCATTGCCATAGAAACTGATGGTCGAAATGATGGGCTTTTCACGGAGGATGTACATGAGCCTAATCCCCCCTTCGAGGAATTCCATTTCTACCCTGACGTCCTCAAAATAATTCATACTGAAGATTTCTTTAATGTCATTCGAAATCAGTTCCGAAGAGAGCGGCGCTCCTATTTTTTGGGATA
>JBLNHB010000323.1:0-11426 GCA_050268805.1 bacterium
CGCGCTTCTCTTCGAAGTAGGCTTTGCCGAGATAACTCCTGACGAGTGACTGACCCGGGTCGAGCGCTGCCGCGATCTCGATCTCTCTGCGTCCATCGGCCAGGTGGCCCTGCCTGATTTCAGCCAGACCGAGCCCGAGCCGCGCAAGAGGGTCGGCCTGATCCTGCTCAATCGCTTTCTCGAATGCTTCGATCGCCTGCCCTGTTCTGATCTGTGTCAGATAGGCGAACCCGAGGACCGATTGCGTCCGCGAGAGGCCGGGATTCAATGCAACAGCCTCTTGTGCTGCTTTGAGGGCTTCGTCGAGTTCTCCCTGAGAAAGTTGGATTTCCGCAAGGCGGGCCCACGCGAGGCTGTTCCCCGGCTCGATCCGAACAGCTTCCTTGAGACTCTCCTGAGCGCCTTTGAGATCTAAATTCGCCTGCTGGGCATAGGACAAAGCGATTCGCGCAGGCACAGACCGGATGTCGGCATTGACAGCCTTCAGCGCGAGTTCGAGTGCCTTTTCCTTTTCATTCTGTGCCACCGCGATGACTGACTGAAGGGCAAGGGTTTCGCTGTTGTCGGGTGCCATCGCAAGGGCTTGCTCGATTTCTCTGCCTGCTTCATCAACCCTGCCGCGGGAAAGGAGTGAAGCGGCTTTCAGGGCCCTTGTACGTACCTCTTCTTCTTTTTTCTCAAGGCCTTCGGCATATCCGAAAACCGGAGGATAGTAGAGTGCCCATTTGACCGCGTCCCGTGGATGAACGGGAACCATCATCGCCGGAGGCTGCCCTTCTGCAGCGGCCGCAGCCTGGCCAGCCGCAAGAGTGAGAGAGCCGGCATTATTGGAGGCCAAGACCCGTCCTTCAAAAACCGTAACCACCGCCCGCCCTTCCTTAACAGCGACGACAAATTCAGTGCCTTCAATGGCCGCGTTCATGAAAGGCGTGATGATCTTGAGCCGGTGAGGCACCCGGCTGATGAAATGTGCAACTCCGGTGATGAGTTCGAGAAAAGGGGTCCCTTCCTGCTCAGCTCCCGTTAAAGTAACCGTGGTATTCTGATCGAGACGGAGGACTGTCTCATTGCTCAGGACAAGTGCGGCACGGCTTTCCCGGAGGACCCTCACCATGTCGCCGGGACAGTATTCGCTGTTCAGGAGGGCCGGTTCCCACTGAGATTGTCCGCTCCGTTTCGCCTCTGCCGCTCCCTCCACAGAAACGACTCGTGCAGCCCAGTTCGAGCACCTCTCAGCTCCCCAGGCATTTGAGACAGGGCAGAAGGACAGAATCAAGAAGAAAAGTGATACTGTGAAACAATTTCTCAGGAACTTCCCCATATCCCCTTCTGGTGGTAACACGATCCCTCCCCTTTCCGCACGTTGTTTATGCGATATAATAATACACGCGATCTTACTTTTTTTCCATCCGGATTGTTCCGTCCCAATCAGGTCCGGGAGGGTTCTCCCGGAAACGCCCGCACATTCCAAGATAAAAGTGCGAAGGCCCGTCATCATTATAGTCGCGGATAATGTCCCCGAACCGTTGAGATGCTTCGTCCCACTCCCGGTTTTGGAATGCTGCGAGGGCTTCGAGAAAATGACGGCAGAGCTCTCCCGACTCACTCGTTTCCTCCTCTTTCCGGCAGAGCAGCTCATACACGACAACAGGTTTAGATTTTCCGTAGAGAAGAAATCTCCCCATATCCCTCATGAGGATGCCATCAACATCCTGCGCCATTTCCTCGGTCACGAGAATGCGGGTCCCCAGATACTTGTTCAGCCCCTCAATGCGCGCCGCGGTATTCACAATGTCTCCTACCGGCCGGTACTCGTAATGGTCCATGGCGCCGATGTTCCCGAGAAAGATATTGCCGCAATTCACCCCAATCCGAACGGTCACCCGCAGGTCTCTCGATAATGCATTGAAGCCCCTCACCGAACTCATCACGTCGAGAGCGGCAAGACAGGCATGCTTTCTCTGCTGAACGCTCCGCTGCGGAGAAACCCAGAGAGCGAGCATGGAGTCTGCAACGACATTCGATATCACTCCCCCATGCTGTTTTACCGGGCCGAAGAGGAATTCATAGAACTTGTTGATCACGCTTCCCAGTTCTTCGGGGCTCACATGCTCCGAAAGAGAGGTATACTGCTCGATATCGGTGTAGAGGCAGATGCCGCTGACGACCCGGCTCTCGGTCCTCATATCATCGAGGTTGCCTGTCAGGCGGTCAATAACATCCTCAGGGAGGTAATAGCTGAAGGCCCTTCTGATTTTCTGCTGTTCCTTCCGCGAATCAAGGTATTTCCAGAGCGCGGACCCGAAGAGTGCTGTAGGGGTCTGGACAAGCAGGGGGACCATGAGCGGAATCCAGAGAGCCGTAGACTTGAAGAGGTATACTGACAGGGCAAGGTACAGGACCGCAAAACCGGCAAATGCGAGCGAGGAAAGCGCTGTCCTGGGCACATAGCATATCAAGCCTCCTGCCATACCGAACAGGATAATGACCGCCAGGCTTGCGGTCAGGGGAAGCGGCATGACCGGTTTTCCTTCGAGTACATTGGCAAAAGCGGTCGCAGCGATTTCCACACCTCCAAGGTCCAGGCCGGTCGGCTGCGTATATACGCTGTAGAATCCGTCCTTCTGATAAGGCTGACGACTCTCCGCACTCCCTATGAATACAGCCTTGCCGGCGAAGTCATATTTCTTTGCGTCCTTTTTCCCTTCTACGAGGGACCGGTATGCATCGCTGAAGGGTATTGTCGCTATGGTGTGAGGCGGACCATAAAAATTGAGGTAGGTGCTGTCAGGACTCAGGTAGAGCCGGGTCAGCGCTACAAGGACGCTCCTCTGCGCAGGATCTGCGGTTGACTTCTCCAGATCCCGGAGGATCCTCCTTGTTATGGCAGGGTCCTGCTTCACGGCCGTTCGTATCAGGCGCATTGCGTCAGCAAGATTCCCCCTGCTCAAGATCTCGTCTCCCTTTCTGGGCACGTCCCTGCTCAGGGAAGCTCCATGCTTTTCGAGAAGGCCGATAAAGTCGCTGTATACATTCATGGCATATATTTGGAAGGCGACCACCGGCAGGGTCGGGACCTCCCCTGCCGAGGTCTTGAACGTCCAGTACTGGTTCACCCTGATCGGTACTCTGGGAAGGGGAAAGGGAGCGACAGCTATAGCGCTCTCTTCAAGGAGGGCAATGGGAGGCTCGATCCGTTCAATGTTCACGGTCCCTGCCGGCAATCCCCGTTCATCGCTCAGAGAGAGGGTATCACGCCTGAGGAGCGCACAGAAAACAACGTTCCCCGCCTTCTGCACGGAACGGGCAAAGGCGGTGTCCTCGTGCGGCGAATGGTTAGATGAAAAAGCGATGTCGAAAGCGATGACCGAGGCGCCGGCCTCACTCAGCTTTTCAACAAGCTTCCCGTGAAAATGCCTCGGCCACTTCTCGGTGCCGAAAGGCAGGCCGAGACTCTCCGCTGAATCATGATCAACATTCACCACTACAACGCCGGGAGGCGGCTGCCTGATTCCGCGGAGCTTGAACAGGAGGGCGAGCCCGAGTTCTTCCTCAAACCCGTGACCAAAGGGAAGGACCCAGATGAGGACCCCGACAACTCCCGTGATGGCGCCCAGGAGTATCGCCTTGGCAGGTCGTGTCATGGATCGGAACCGGCCAGGGCGCCGTTTTTGGCAAGACCGAAAGAAAGAACACCAGTCCTCTTCGGTATGTTCACAGCCCTCTTTGATACGATTTCTTTCCTGAACGTCTCACGGCTGCATGCATTTCTCTGAACGAATCTGTCCTTTAATCTGATATAATGGGATAAAAATATCACAAAACAGAACCTGAGTCAATGACAGAATGCTCCTGAAGGAAGAAGAAAAGAGCCAGATCCGTCGGATCTTGAAAAGGATCCCCCTGTTCAACGCGCTCCCTGATACCCACCTCCAGCAGCTCATCGATGATTTCACGCTCCGGAGCACCCGGAAGGGAGCTGCTGTTTTCTACCAAACCGATAACAGCACCGATCTCTATATCATCCTCAAGGGCAAGGTCAGAGTGAGCCTCCTCAGTGATGAAGGAAGTGAATTCGTCCTCTCCGACCTCTGTGAAGGCGATTTTTTCGGAGAGCTGAGCCTTATCGACGGTCAGCCGCGTTCCGCAACCGTCATCGCAGAAAAAGATTCCCTTTTTGGCGTCCTGAGGAGAGAGAAGTTTCTTTCAGCCGTTCGTCAGAACCCGGAGATGGCGGTCGATCTCATGCAATCGCTCGTGCAGATCATACGAAAGGCAACCGCGCTCGAGGAAAGTCTCGCATTTCGCGCGGTAATCGACCGGGTCACGGACCTCTTCCTGGACATCGCGCGTTCCGAAGGGGAAAGGTTAAAGGACGGCTCGTATAAGATAAAGAAGCGCACGCATAAGGAGATCGCGGAACGAATCGGTTCTTCCCGCGAAGCGGTATCGAAAATACTCAAGACGCTCCTCTCAAAAAAGTACATCATCGAAAAGGACACCTTCTTCCTTATTACTCCGGTCCTTGCCGAACGACGGAGTGATGTTCAGGGATAGATGCTGCTGCTTCAGACGCTCTCTCCTGCCCTCCAAGAAATGGTCTCCCGTTTACAGTCCTTGGCCCCAGCGGTACTGCCAGATAATCCCAACCAGATCGAAATCCATCCCGCTCGCAGTGTGGACGCCGTTGCTGGCAAAAAGCTTGATCGAGTTGTTCCGGTCCACGGGGAGCGCAAGAGTAGCGCCCTCCCGGAAATTGCTCTGATTATCATCGCTCCGGACGCCATCTACGGTAGTGCGCCCGCCGTAATCGTACGTGCCGCTCACTGCGGCCCAAACGCCGCCGCCGAAGCTGTACGAGGCGTGTGCTTGCACCGAGTAGACGGGGTCCTCCTCAAGTGTCTTGCCGCCGAAGTAATCATCATTCTTGCTGAAGAACGTCACACCTGTGGAAAGCTCCAGCGTAAATGCCCCCCACGCCTTGGAGACGCCGATGTCGGGCTTGACGGACCAGCGGTTGTTGCCGAGGTTCACCAGCCTGTCCCTATCATACCGCCCGAGGGGCGCGGATACCTGAATGCTCGCACCGATGACTAAATCCTGCTGATAGTCGGCAAACTCTTTTAGTGACAGTGCAGGGGCACCGTAGAAATTGACCGAGAAGCGGAAGCGCGGGTCGTTTAACCCAGAAACATCACGCTCCTGCACTTGACCCTCAACCATCGCGCTTCCTGAGAGATAGGAATACGGCAGTATGACATCGAACTTCCCTGACTTGCCCCACACGTCGAGTGCCCGCGCATAAGCCAGGATGCCGGTATGAATCGTGAGGTTGGCGTCCTTGAGCGGCGACGAAGCTGCGGTCGACAAACCGCCCTCTGAATAGCTGTACCCAGCGAGCAGGAAATTGATTCCTACCGGCGTATTGACATAGGCTCTCGGCTCGATTTCGGCGGCATGCGCTTGAGCGGCTGCGAACAAAAGCGCAATCACGACCGGCACCGCCCATGAAAACACGATCACCTCCCGATATGCCCGCAAGTAGGTCGCACGGTCCTTTAGAAATATACGGCGGCGTACAACATCGCCCCGTTCCAACGGGTGTCAAGTTTAAGCGTCGTCACATCCTTTTCAATTTCCATATCCATACTGAACCAGTTGTACGCAGCGCCCAGAGCGACATTCCGGAATAGCCGGTACTCCAGCCCAAGGAGAAAATCCTGGAGTGTGCCCTTGACCTTGTCCTCGTAACTTATGAAAAAGAGTTGATAGTTGTAGTAGGCAGAGAAGCGCGGGGTGAAGTTATAGTTTGCAAACAGGCCCCCAACGGGCAGCGGCGCAGTCGCTTCATTCCTGGATTCCCTGATACCGCTGGCATCGACATTGGTGGACACGCGCATGATATGAAGCCCGAACGACGCTCCCAGCTCAGCCTCCTCATTTCGGAACACGGAATACTGATAATTCAGCTTATACACCTTGAACTCGATTTCGCTGTCGACCTGAGTATTGGCCGGATACGTTATACCGCCCCACTCGATGTCTTTGCTCAATACCTTCGAACCGGTGAATTTCACATTGTACCAGGCAAAGCCAACGGCGTGATGGTCGTTGAAACGGTAGAGTGAATCCAGCCTGACCATCGTCGTCCGGGTATCCCCGCCGAGGGTCTCGCCAAAATCAACGAAGGCGCCGGCGGGAGCATTCGCTGAGTCAAGGCGTACGATAGTGTTGGAGTCCTGAATGGCATACCCGCCCAGACGGAGCATAAATTTGTTCGGAAGGGGTTCTTCGTCCGCCCATACAGGAGCGGCCGCAACAGTCACGATTGCCGCAGTCGCGCAGATGAGCGGGACGGCACACCTGCTGACCTGCCATGATTGCACCAGGCGCATGAATCCACCTCCTGCGGTATGAAAATGTACCCACCCCTCTTCACAGATAATACTCTTCATTCCTCCACATTGCAATAATCATTTTTTATGTGTAGCGGGCACATAGGCTGTCAGCATCCGGAGAAAATAGATTGTCCGTGTAACAACCGATAACAAGGAGGACTTGTTCACGAGGAAGGAGTGAGCGGAAAAGGGACGGAACATGCGTGGAAGTCACGGACCCGCGCAAGGTTCAGACTATGACGCTCTCTTGTGCGAAAAAAATCTCCTCAGCAGTTCGGCGCATTCATCTTCACAAACCCCGCTCACCACTTCGACCCGGTGATTCAGCCTCGGGTCATTCAGGAGCTGATAGAGCGTTTCCGCCGCCCCTCCCTTTTCATCCCTGCACCCATAGACCACGCGTTTGATCCTCGCGTGGAGGATGGCGCCGCAGCACATGATACAGGGCTCCTTGGTGACATAGAGGACAGAATCGATGAGCCGCCAGTTCTGGAGGCATTCGGCCGCGTCTCTGATAGCGAGCATTTCCGCGTGTCCCAGGGGATCAAAAGTCTGCTCTTTCTTGTTATACGCCCGTGACAGTATCTCACCGTTCCTGACAATGAGCGCTCCCACAGGGACTTCCTGGATCCGGAATGCCTCTTCAGCGAGAGCGAGGGCAATTCGCATGTAGCGAAGATCTTCTTCCTTCTGATTACTGTTCATTGATGAGATGGGCTCCCGTCGCGATACCGGGAAGAAGATGATCAGTTCTTCCCGGAGAGGCTGCCGGGAATGGTAAACCGTTCATCGATAATTTTCCGAAACCGGGAACCGTAGATGAGATCGAAAACGAATTCTTTTTCCGGGAAAAGGCTGAGAGCCGCTTTTTTGGTGTTTTCAACCAGGTTGAGGGCTTCCCGGAGGCTCAGATCAGACTGCATGAGGACCGCCTGGGTGAGGTCCACGATGAACCTCAACCGTCTCATGTTCTTCTCTTCTTCTTTCAGAAGTTCTTCTCTATCGTTCTTCATCAATAAAAAACCTCGTGAAACAGAACCTGAAGTTTTTTCATAGGCTCTTCAGAAAGGCCTGGGTTTGGGGATTGGGGGTTCGGGGTTGGCAAGAAACAACCCGTCATTCTACCTACTGCCTCTATCAGTCACTTGCTCTTGATTCCTTCTCTCGCGATGGCGACCTTTCCCGTCCTGACGAACTCCTTGATGCCCATCGGCTTCATGAGCTCGATAAACGCCTCAATCTTCTTCTCATCGCCCGTAATTTCGATCGTATAAGTCTTCTGGCTCGAATCAACGATCCTGCCGCGGAATATTTCCGCAAGCCTGAGGACTTCCGGTTTGTTCTCGGTCCTCGGGTTTACTTTTATGAGCACCATTTCACGTTCGACATGTTCGTCTGCCGTAAGGTCGGTGACCTTGATGACATCGATGAGCTTGTTCAACTGCTTGGTGATCTGTTCGATGATCCAGTCGTCGCCTGAGGTAACGATGGTCATCGTTGAAATATTGGGGTCGATCGTTTCGCCCACGGAGAGGCTCTCGATATTGTATCCCCTGCCGCTGAACAGCCCCGACACCCTCGAAAGAACACCGAACTTGTTCTCAACAAGAACAGAAATGGTATGTCTCATCGCATTCCCTCGTTAGGAGTTTATTTTACGACCTTCAGTTTCTTTTCGGTCTTCTTCTGCACGGGCGGCTCTTCGAGGAGCATCTCGTCGATGGGAGCGCCTGCCGGCACCATCGGGAACACTTTCTCTTTCCAGTCCACGACGAAGTCCATGAAAACAGGTTTCTTTATCTTGAGGGCTTCCCTGATGACCGGCTCGACCTCGGACGGTTTGGTCGCCCTCAGGCCGACAGCGTTGTATGCTTCAGCCACTTTCACAAAATCAGGCACCACGTCGAGACTCGTATGGGAGTACCGTTCTTTGTAGAAGAGTTCCTGCCACTGTCTCACCATGCCGAGAAACCGGTTGTTCAGGATAGCGACCTTTACGGGAAGCTTGTAGATGACCGCCGTGGCGAGCTCCTGGATATTCATCTGGATGCTCCCGTCGCCTGCGATATCGATGACCGTTTTGTTCGGATGGGCGAATTGAGCTCCGATGGCGGCGGGGAACCCATACCCCATGGTGCCCAATCCTCCGGAGCTGAGCCAGGTACGGGGCTTGTCGTACTTGAAGAACTGGGCGGCCCACATCTGGTTCTGTCCGACTTCTGTTGTTATGATCGCGTCACCCTTGGTGATCTCATACAGCTTCTCGACGACAAACTGGGGCTTTATGACTTCATCACTGGAGGAATATGACAGGGGATGCAACTTCTTCCATCCCCTGATCTCGTTCAGCCACGCATTCCTGACTTCCTTCCACTGTTTTTTCGTCTCATGCTCGATCACCCCGTTCATTTCGTGGAGGATCTTCTTTGCGTCACCCACGATCGGGATGTCGACCCTCACGTTCTTCCGGATCGATGTCGGGTCAATGTCGATATGGACGATCTTCGCATGAGGGGCAAAGGCGTCGATTTTGCCGGTCACCCGGTCATCGAACCTCATGCCGACGGCGATGAGGAGGTCCGCATTCTGGATCGCCTTGTTCGCGTAATAGGTGCCGTGCATTCCGGGCATGCCGAGGGCAAGTTTGTGGCTCCCGGGGAATGCTCCGAGCCCCATGAGGGTCGTGGTGACCGGGATGTCCGCCATCTCCGCGAGGTGTTTCAATTCATGTGACGCCTCGGACGAAATAACGCCGCCTCCCGCGACGATCACGGGCTTCTTTGATTTTTCGATCTCCTCGGCAGCCCGTCGAATCATCCACTTGTTCCCTTCATACGTCGGGTTGTAGCTCCTGATCTTGAGTTCGCCGGGGAAAACAAAATCAGCCTTCCCCGAGGTAACATCCTTGGGAAGGTCGATGAGGACCGGTCCCGGCCTTCCGGTCGTGGCGATGTAGAATGCCTCCTTGATGATATACGCGAGGTCTTTGACGTTTTTCGCGAGATAGTTGTACTTGGTGCAGGGCCTCGTGATGCCCACAATATCTGCCTCCTGGAAGGCATCGTTGCCGATGAGCATCGTAGGGACCTGGCCGGACAGGACGACGATGGGGATGGAATCCATGGACGCGTTCGCGATGCCGGTCACGGTATTGGTGGCCCCGGGTCCTGATGTGACGAGGGCGACCCCGGCCTTGCCGGATGCGCGGGCATACCCGTCGGCAGCATGAACAGCTGCCTGTTCATGCCTCGTAAGGATGAGCTTCAGGTCCTTATCGTCATAGAGGAGATCGAAGATGTTGAGTACCACGCCCCCTGGATAGCCGAAAATATGCTTCACGCCAAGTTTTTTCAAACTCTCCAATACGATCTCTGCACCGGTCATTTTCATAATGCTGGGAACTCCTTAGATTGAATAATTTGCTATTCTACCATAACGACTTGATTTTCCACAGTCTCCGGCTATTCTAACTATTCTACGATGGCCCCTGTGCTTGCAGAGGTCACCATCTTTGCGTAGCGGGAAAGATAGCCCTTCCTTATCTTCGGCTTCGGCGTTTTCCATTTCGCACGTCTTTTCTGCATCTCCTGATCAGGAACGAGGAGATCGAGCTTTCTCTTCGGGATATCGATCCGTATCCTGTCATTGTTTCTGATAAGACCGATCGGACCGCCCTCCATCGCCTCGGGCGAGACATGGCCTATGCAGGGCCCCCTCGTTCCACCCGAGAACCTGCCGTCGGTAATCAGCGCGACGGAATTGCTCAGGCCCATCCCGGCGATCGCGGATGTCGGCGAAAGCATCTCCCTCATGCCGGGGCCCCCTTTCGGGCCCTCGTAACGGACAACCACAACATCGCCTGACGTTATCCTGCCGGCCATAATCGCCTTCATCGCCGCTTCTTCAGAATCGTAGACTTTCGCCCGTCCCTCAAATTTCATCATCTTTGCGCTCACCGCAGACTGCTTGACCACCGCGCCGTCAGGCGCGATGTTCCCTTTCAGGATAGCGATACCCCCTTCCCTGTGGTGCGCCCGGTCAAGAGGCCGGATCACTTCATCGTCAGAGATCGTCGCCCGATCTGCTATGTCGAACGCCTTCAGGCCGGAGACCGCGACAGTATTGTTTATCCGGCCCCGCAGGCGCTTCAGCACAGCGGGAATGCCGCCGGCAAAATGGAGGTCCTCAAGAAAATGCTCTCCCCCGGGCAGCATGTTGCAGAGGTGCGGGGATGTCTTGCTCAATTCATCGAAGAGCGACAGAGGCAGGTCCAGTCCAGCGTCGTGGGCGATGGCCGGTATATGGAGGACCGTGTTCGTCGAGCCTCCGAGAGCCATGTCGACACGGATCGCGTTTTCAAAAGCCTTCATGGTCATGATCTTCCGGGGTGTGATGTTCTTCTTCACCAGATCCACGACCCTTCTGCCGCTCTCAAATGCGATTCTCCTCTTTTCCGAGGAAACCGCCAGCGCGGTCGCGCAATAGGTCAGGCTCATGCCGAGGGCTTCTGTGACACATGCCATGGTATTGGCAGTATACATCCCCTGGCATGAACCAGCGCCCGGGCATGCGCACATCTCGAGTTGGGCCAGTTCCTCACTGGTGATGAGGCCTTTCTTGAATTTTCCCACCGCCTCGAAGGTGTCGTTCACGAGAGAGAGTCTTCTTCCATGGAGACGGCCCGAGAGCATCGGCCCAGCCGTCACCACGATCGAGGGGATATTGAGCCTGCCGGCGGCCATGAGCATGCCTGGGGTTATCTTGTCGCAGTTGGTCAGGAGGACGAGGCCGTCGAGCCGGTGCGCTTCCGCCACGGTCTCGACCATGTCCGCTATCAGTTCCCGTGATGCCAGGGAATAGTGCATGCCGCCGTGGCCCATGGCTATGCCGTCGCAAATCCCCGGGATCCCGAAAAAGAAAGGATACCCTCCGCCTGTGTGAATGCCCTTCTCGATGAACCGCTCGAGGTCGCGCATCCCGATATGACCGGCAATGAGATCGGTAAAGCTCGTCGCCACGCCGATGAAG
>JBLNHB010000324.1:0-7470 GCA_050268805.1 bacterium
TACGGTATTGAGTATTTCAAAAAATTCGGAGCTTCGGGGCACCTTCTCTTTCAGCAGGTCCGTGAAACCAAGGATTATCGCCAGAGGGTTATTTATCTCGTGCGCCACACCGGCAGCCATCGTACCGAGGGATGCCAGCTTCTCGGTATGATACATCTGCCCTTCTATTTTCTTCCTCTCCGTGAAGTCCCTTGCGATTCCTAAAACAGCATAGACCTCTCCTTTTTCATCCATCAACGCGCTGAAGTTTGTGCTGAGCCAGTATTCATTGCCGTCAATCGTTACAGGGTAAGTTATCTGTTTGCTTGATTGTGTTTTAATGACATCGTCAATAGCCATGAATTGCATGAAAGCGCTATCCTCATTAAAACATATTTCTCCTAAATTACGGCCTATAAGCTCTTTATCTGTTTTGTGGAAGAAAGAGTAACCCGCTTTATTGATAGAGATGATTTCGCCACTCCGGTTCACTGAAAAAATAATATCGTTTGCGTTTTCGATCAATGACCTGTATTGGTTCTCTGATTTTCTTAGTTCCCTCGTCTTTCTCTCAACTTCTTCTTTCAATGAACTTGACCAACTGAACACGATGCCGATTGTGAATAATCCACCGAGCGATATGGCCAATACAACAACGACCTCAAGCACAAACTGCCTGAACTGTATGTCATGAATTGTACCCTCGACCTCGCTTATAGGAGCAACGACTGCTACAGACCAGATACGATTATCGTGTTCAGTGCTTAAATCGATTGGCGCATAAGCAATGAGCTTCCTCATCTCTCCTTCCTGACCTCTGTGCCATCCGGAGGTATACCAGCTTGTCCCTTCCTTGCCAGCAAGCATCATCTCTTTTTGTATCTCGTTAATCCGTGCAAAGGATATGGTAGGTTTTTTCTCCTTTCGCGCCGCGAAGGCACTCTTTCCTATAAATTCTTTTTCCGGGTGATGCAAGAATATGCCCCTTTCGTCGATAACCCATGCATAGCCGGTTTTTCCTGACCGGATCTCTTCTGTTATCTTCTCTGTTAATGCAGTTGCATCCACGATGAACAATAAGACTCCGGAGAATTTCTTGGTTGCCACAGGGTGGGTCTCATCAACCGAATCCTGCCATACTGGAAATGCGAATTTCATTACGAGCTTTTGGTACTCCTCACCAGTCGTGGTGGGGATAACTTCGCTAATCAGGATAGAACCTTTGTGTATTCTTTCACCCGCCCATTCCAAATAATGCAGATCCTCGGGAGATGTATGCACTCCCTGGTATCCGAGACTATCCACCACATGGGTTTTTGGCTGCGCGGCTTCAACGTATCGTATTTCCGATGCCCCGGTCTCCTTAATGCTGGAAAAAGTAATCCCCATGCGTTTACCTATGGAAACTTTTTCAAAATACTGCACGGAGGGAGAAAAGCTGAGAAGGTTTAATTCTTTTTTGAGCGTAGTAAGGCTATTTTCTATCTGTCTCGCTGCATGCTTTGCGAGGACCAGCTGCTGCTGATTAAATCCTTCAGTTACAACTTCTTTCACCTTTTTAGAGGACCTCCATCCGAGGATCAGTACGGTCCCCAGAAGTATGGTCATTATTACGCCAATTGAAATCTGAAAATATCGCACATAGGAGGGAAAAAATTTTTCTGTTAGATAGATTATTAACCGCTTTATAATGGAATAATTGAACCTCCCCTGTTTCAAAGTTTACCCTATGACGACAAGCACGGGGCAAGGAGCGTACCCTATCACCTTTTCAGTTACGCTTCCCATAAGCAGCCTTTTCACCCCCGTCCTCCCGTGGCTCCCCATGAGGATGACGTCGGTTTTCTGTTCCCGGGCAAGGTCGTTGATGACCCGGTATGCCTCGCCTTCCTTCACGAATGTCTGAACGTTCACCCCCTCAGCCTCGGCCTTTCTCCTGATCTTGTCCACGAAGTCCTTTGCCTTGTAGACCATTTCTTCGACGGCGTCCGGGGCCTGCGCGTAGAACTCTTCCGTGACATCGACAACCGAGACCACCTTCAGTTTGCTGTCGTAGGATTTAGCGACGTTGATCGCCTTTTCGGCCGCCGCGGCACTGTGCTTTGAACCATCGGTTGCGAGGAGGATATGTTTCCATCCGAGCGTCGCGTTCCTCGGTATGACGAGGACGTTGCGCCGGCTGTGGCCGATGACCCGGGCGGTGACGCTGCCGACGAGTGCTTTTTCGAGGCGCCGCAGGCCGCGTCTGCCCACGACGATGAGATCGTAGTTGTTCTCTTCGGAAACATCGATGATCGTTTGGAAGGGGCTCCCTTCCTCGATCCTGGTCTTGATGAACACGTCCTCTTTCTCTGCGATCTTCCTGATCTCGGAGATGATCTTTTCTCCTTCTTCCCGGAGGGTCCTGACGATTGTTTCTCTCGTGCTGAGAACCTCGAACTGGTCCTCGTAGATGGGGATGGCGGTCAGGACGGTTATCCAGCTGTCTTCTCCCCGGGCAACCACGCAGGCCTGCCGGAAGGCGTTCTTGCTCGAATCAGAGCCGTCGACCGCTATCAGCATTTTCCGGTATCTGCCCATGATCCCGCCTTCGGGTGAGGGAGGCGTTCTGCCTCCTTCACCGTTGCCTTTTTCATGCTGCGCCTGAACCCCCCAAATATTATATAGAAGATAGCATATCACCGCCACATTGTGTATACCACGGAGAAGACAATGATGCCGGACATGAATGGCGCAATAGTGCGCTGGTGGGATAGTTAGAGAGACGGCGTGGGCGCGATAGTCGGATCGTTAGAGACTGGGAAAAGGCGGGGATGGAAAAGAATGAAATTAAAATGGGTAGCCCTGCGTCTTTTTCTACGCAGGGCTGCCCCATGCAATGGTGTGTCGCTCTGTTATGAAGCGTTGAGCCTACTCGATGGTCTCCGCGTCGGCCTCTGGGTGTCCCTCTTTTCGGCGCGCTTCTCTTCTTCCATGATCTCGCGGGCTGTCTTGTGCTCGCCCGCCTCCGCGAATGTCACTGCCATCATGAGCCTCTCAAACTTTTTCAATATCTTTTTCATGACCTCCTCCTTTTATCAGCGCCTTTATTCATATCCTTTCAATATTCATGCCAAATAGCATGCAGAGCTTAACTTCCTGATTTTATTAATTTTTTTGACAAAATGCCTGAGGAGCGCATACCTGCATAGATGTTTCTTCTTGCAACAGCAGCGGCATCTCAATTAAATAATGTAATTAATACCGGCAGTTAATCGAACCGTTTCAAAATATAGGTAACCGTTGCAAAATAAAACATTGCTGTTGACGAGGCGCGAAGTTCCCCGGTTTTGGTTTGCTTTGCCGGCTGCTATGACCATCCCATAATGACATACAATAACTTTCTGCCCGGTTATATATTCACTGCATAATATCTCAGCCAGGCATAACCTCAGTGCAACAGATTATATTGTATTATGTAAGCTGCCACTCCGGCGAAATACCCGGCAAAGGCAAGGGGCCCAATGCGTCGGGCATACCAGAAGAACTCGATTTTTTCGAGACCCATTGCAGCCACGCCAGCGGCAGAACCAATAATCAGGATTGAACCGCCCGTGCCTGCGCAGTATGCCATGAACTCCCAGATAAACGAGTCTGTAGGAAACTGGGCAATCGGGTACATGCCCATCGAAGCAGCCACCAGAGGAATATTATCTATGACAGCGGAACAAAGTCCGATGATAATGACGATCACTGACTGGTTGCCGAGTTTAGCATCGAGCCAATGGGCCAATGCAGGGAGCATACCGTTGGCGGAAAGGGTGGCCACGGCCAACAGGATTCCTATAAAGAAGACTACCGAGGCCATATCTATACGCTTTAAGGCCTTGGCCAGCCGAAGGTGATCCTTTTCTTCGTCCGGCTTGTTGCGATGCAGAATGTTTCCGACGACCCAGAGCACACCAAGTGCCAGCAGGATACCGAGATAGGGGGGAAGATGCGTAACTGCCTTGAACACCGGAACAAAAATCAGGGAACCCATGCCCATGAAGAACATCAGGTTCTTTTCGAATCGAGAAGTGTTGGTGGCCCCGCCGTTTTCGACTTTGTCCGGGGGCACGACGTTTCCCTTGAGGAAGAAAGAAGCGATGACAAGAGGGACCAGCAAGTTGATCATGGAAGAAATCCAGAGCCCCTTCATGATATTGCCCGTTGTGATCTGGCCGCCGATCCAAAGCATGGTAGTGGTCACATCGCCGATTGGGGTCCAGGCGCCGCCTGCGTTTGCAGCAATTACGATGATGCCCGCGAAAAAGAGGCGTTGTTTATGTTCCTTGAGCAGTCGCTTCATAAGGGTGACCATAACGATGGTGGTAGTCATGTTGTCGAGAATGGAAGACAGGTAGAAGGCGATGAAGCCGATGATCCAGAGAAGGCTCGTCAGCTTTTCGGCCTTGATGCGCGAGGTGATGACCTCGAAGCCGCCGTGGGAGTCGGTCACCTCGACAATAGTCATGGCGCAGATCAGAAAGAAGACGATCGCCGCTGTCTCGGCCAGCTTTTCCGTGAGCTGGTGGCTGACGCCCTCGACTCCAAGAGGGCTCGCAAAGGAGTACAACGTCCACATAAGCCCCGCGGCAAGCAGGGCCGTGGCGGACTTGTTTATCTTGATCGGGTGCTCGAGCGCGATCATAGAATATGCGAGCACGAATACGACTGCTACCATAGTCATCATGGTTTGAATCCTCCTCCTTAAACTTCCTTTAACGGCGGCACGGCAGAAAAGAAAAGGATATAGGAAGGAGCATGTTTGAAAAAACCTTGCGGCTTCGCGCTAAACACTGAAGGGAAGGTTTGAAGGACTTGCCTGTATTTTTGGATATCACGCCGACATCCTCGATATACAATAAATTGACTTTGCTACTTCAAACATTTTTTCCTTTCTGACAGTCTCCACCTAGGGTAACCCCGATAAAATCGGGGGTTGCAATCATCGTAACCCCTCTTCACCTCTCCTTTAGCTTAATAGGAATTAACTTCCTCTCAGGCTAAGAGGGGGAAGGGGGAGTAATTTTAACAAAACTATATCTTCATCACATAATATCTCAGCCAAACATAGACAGTCGAAATAACAACAGTCATTATCATCATCGGCATTCCGTAGAGCATGAACTTCCCGAAGGATATTCTCTTGCCGAGCTTCTCAGACATCCCGACCACAATCACATTCGCAGATGCCCCTATTGCAGTCCCGTTACCTCCGAGGCACGCACCCAGAGCGAGGGACCACCACAAAGGCATAAGGTCAACATGGTGGAGGAGCTGAGTCCCTGAAAGGTCAGGCCAGAGCTGTTTAGCCATGTCAACTATCAGAGGGTTCATTGTCGCAACATAGGGGATATTGTCGATAAAAGCAGAGGCAAAGGCCGAGAACCACATGACAACCATGCTCGTTGAAAAGAGATCGCCCTGTGTTATCTCGAGCACCTTGATAGACATCCATTTTATAAGGCCAACCTTCACAACACCGCCGATGATAATAAATAGCCCCATAAAGAAGAATATGGTTGGCCATTCAACCTCTGCGAGGATGTGGTGAGGCTCATGGGTTTTGGAAAGCAGAAGCAGAAGCCCTGCGCCGAACAGTGCGATCGTTGCAGGCTGGAAATGGAGTATGCCATGAAACACAAAACCCGTCAGCACAATGCCAAGTACCACCAATGATTTCGTAAGCATCACAGGATCTTTTATCGCCTCGTTCTCATTCATCGCCATAATCCTTTTCTTGAGCTCGTCTCGCGTCTTGAGCTTCTTGCCCCAGATAAGCTTGATGGCAAATATGTAGAAGCACATCGTTACGATTATCACAGGTGTGAGATGGTAGATGAAGTCCATAAAATTGAGCTGTGCCTTTGATGCAATCATGATGTTCGGCGGGTCGCCGATTAATGTTGCAGTCCCGCCAATATTTGATGCAAGGGCACATGAAATGAGATAAGGTAAGGCGTCAACCTCGAGTGCTTCTGCAATGAGGATGGTGACCGGTACGATCAGAAGCACTGTTGTAACATTGTCGAGAAAAGCGCTTAGTGTTGCGGTGACAACGGCAAAGATGGCCAAAATTCTCATCGGCTCGCCCTTTCCCCATTTCGCACTTTTGATCGCGATATATTCAAACACGCCGGTGGGTCTCATCAGATTGATTATTACCATCATGGATATAAGAAGGAATATGACATTCCAGTCTATCCCGAACTCTTCCAGATGGAATGCCTCATGCTGTTCGAGGATTTTAAGAACGAGCATCAGCCCGGCGCCGAACACTGCGATTATCGTCTTATGTATCTTTTCCGAGACTATTACCGCGTAGGCAAGGAGAAATATTGTCGTTGCAGTCCAGAAGGATGTATCCATTACAAAGGGCTGAGCAGCTGCGGCAGCCTCGTGCGTCATTTTTCACCTCCTGTGTTCTCATTGAGCATCGCCTTGGTGATTGCAAAAAAGACATCTCTCTCATAGAGTATTCCGACTACATTCCGAGCCTTATTGAGAACAGGAAGTCTCTTGACACTGTTCTTTATCATATGGTCGACGCACTCCATAAGGGGTGCATCCTCAGGTACGCTGATAATTTTTCTTGTCATCATCTCCGAGACTTTCTTGTTCTTAACCTTCTTTGCCAGGTCTTCGACCATCCCGTCCCAGGTGAAATCCCCGAGGTTCATGAGGGACATGTAAGGCGGGAAAACCGCCTTAAGGATGTCTCCGATTGACAGGAAACCAACCATCTTTCCTTTTTCATCGAGAACAGGAAGACCCTTTACTCCTATTTTCTCTTCATCCCTTTTCGCAGTCCTGAGGATATTTGCTGCTTCTTTCAGCGTCGTGTCGGGCTTCAGATATTCTTGCAGCGGTATCATCAAGTCCTTTGCCTTCATAATTCCTCCCTTCTTGGTTATCAACAGTCAGGTGTGAGTGGTTAGTCTGAAACGAGCAGCTGAAAACTTCACTCGAATATAATTTCCCGCCTTTCTCCACTTACTATCGCATAACACGATGCAGGCCAAACATAGTTGGCGTAAGGGCCGTGAACCTGTATGCCTGTTATCACTGCATAGTCGCTTTTATTTGTATCGACGACCTTTCTAAGTGTGTTTTCAAGGTCTGTTTGAATTGCCGCCTGTGTAATCTTTGTCAGCTCAAGAAGATCAGGGACCTTCCCATAGGGGATTTCTCTCAAAAGCCGCATCCTGATCAGGCTCTGTTCAACATCTTCATTGTCCATAAAGAGATTTAATTTTCCGCCCGCCATCTCCTTCTGGAAAGCATGCAAAGCACCGCAGGCGGTAGAAGCACCTTCTCTGCCTTCACGCCTGCATACGCCGAGCTTGCCGTCAGCATCTATTGCAACATGGGGAAGAGCATAAAACACATATCTTTCTTTGCCGTTCACAATCGGCGCATGATGCATTGCAGCAGACAAACCTGTTTTTCCTGCAAAGAACATCCCTG
>JBLNHB010000325.1:0-4818 GCA_050268805.1 bacterium
TATAGGTCTCTGCCTGCTTCAGGTTGGGGTTGTGGGTGATGGCGTTCTCCCATTCCTCAAGCGCAAGCCCTGAAAGCCCCTGCATATAATAGGTCAGCCCGAGCTGCACCCAGGCATTTCCGTAGTCGGGATTGATCTGCTTGGCGGTGTTGAAGTGGACAATGGCCTCTTCGACGTTGCCCGTGTTTCGCAGGGCAATGCCGAGCTTGGTATGCACGTCAGGGAGCTTCGGGTAGAGTTTCAGCGCCTTCCGATATTCGTCCATCGCCTCGGTGTAGAGGCCGAGCTCGAAGTAAATATTACCGATCTTGTAATGCTCGTTGGCGATCTTGCCGGCAGCGTAAGGGTCGAGGGCCGAAGGTGTCGGCGAGGCGATCTGCGCAGCGAGGGAAAAAACCTCCTGGGCCTTGTCGAACTCACCGAGGTCATTGAAGGTGACGGCGAGGTTCAGGGAAGCCTCGGTGTATTTCGGATTCAGGGTAAGCGCCTTCCTGAAATACTCCTTTGCCTGCTTCAGCTCCCCCCGGAGATGATGGATGACGCCAAGCTTGTTCAGTACGTCGGCGTAGTTGGGGTTTTGCATGATGACCTGCCTGAGGAGCGTTTCTGCTTCCCGGTACTTTCCCTCTTCAAAGAGTTTGGTGCCTTCCTGATGGAGCTCCTGCAGTTTTGGGTTCATGGTGCCCGTTTCCTCATCCGTCCACAGAGCATGCGGGTTGTAGCGTTCCCTGTTTTCTGGTAAGCTAATGCCTATCTTATACTTTCAGGAGGAGTTATGGCAAGGGTATACATGCTCATCAATGTTCTGCCGGGAAAAGACCGGGACATCAGGGACACGCTCCGGGGAATCTCGGGCGTTGCCATGGCAGATGTGGTGACCGGACAGTTTGATATCACCGCTGTGCTCGAAGCGGGTGATATCAACGATATCTTTACGAGAATCCTGAAGAAGATACGAAAACTGAAAGGGATCACGAGGACCGAGACGTTTATCGCTGTTGAGTAGCGATGCGGCTGGGGCAGGAGGGTGAGGACCTTGCGGTCCGTCACCTCAAGAAGAAGGGTTACCGGATCATCGAGCGGAACTACAAGAACCCTCTCGGAGAGATCGACATCATCGCCTATGAAAGCGGGAGCATCGTTTTCATCGAGGTGAAAGCCCGCTCCTCCGATGAATTCGGCATGCCGTTGGAAGCAGTGCACCGGAAAAAACAGGAGAAGATGAAGCAGGTCGCGCTTATCTACCTGAAACGGTTCAAAACAGAGGTGCCGGCGCGGTTTGACGTGGTGAGCATTTATAGGGGACGGGTCCCGACAGAGGTCGAGATCATCAAAAACGCCTTTGAAACCTGAATCTCCTCAGGCAACCTTGACCTTTCTCTTAGAAAAGCAATAGAATACTTCTATGAAGACGCAGAAAACACTCTTTGAGATGCAGGCAGAAGTGTGCAAGACGCTCTCGAGCCCGAAGCGGCTCGAGATTCTCTCCATATTAAAGGACGGCGAGAAGAGCGTGAGCGAACTCGTCGAGATCCTCGGCGTGCCGAAGGCAAATGTCTCCCAGCATCTCGCGGTGATGCGCCACAAGGGGATCCTCAAGTCGAGGAGAGAAGGGGTCAATATCTATTACAGCCTCGCCAATCAAAAGGTCATCAAGGCCTGTACCCTCATGAAAGAGGTGCTGACCGAACAACTCAAGGAACGAAACAATATCCTTGAACTCGTGACCAGCAATACGAAATAACGCTCCCCTCTTTCCGCACTGAAGATCGAGGTACCCTGCTGCTCTCGGATTTCACCCCTTTCTGAACCGGTCCATCCTCTGTGCCGGTTTCTTTCCTCCTGCCCTGCCTTTTTATTTATAATGGATACAATCCCATGGAAATAAAGACGACGGACTATCTCATCATCGGCAGCGGCGTTGCGGGGCTGAGAGCTGCCATAGAGCTTGCTCCCTTCGGGAGCGTCACGGTTGTTACCAAGGACCAGCCCAGAGAATCGAGCACTGAATACGCGCAGGGGGGTGTCGCCGTTGCCTTGAGCGATGAGGACACTGTCGGCATTCACTCGGAAGATACCGTAAAAGCAGGCGACGGACTCTGCAGGGAACAGGCTGTCGACATCCTCGTAAGCGAAGGGCCTGATCGCATCCTCGAGCTCATCGAATGGGGCGCGGTCTTTGACCGTGAAGGATCGAAGCTCTCCTTTACCCTGGAAGCTGCCCATTCCAAGCGGAGGGTGCTCCACGCCCATGGAGACGCCACGGGCAAGGAGATCGAGCGTGTCCTCATCAGCAAGGTAAAAACAACGACAGCGATGAAGCTTCCTTTCGTGTTCTCTCTCGATCTCATCGTACGAGACGGGAGGTGCTTTGGCGCATATGTCATGAAGGAGGGCAAGGTGAGCGCGATCCTCGCACAGGCGACGATCCTCGCCACAGGAGGGACAGGACAGGTCTTTGCCCGTACAACAAACCCCTTTGTCGCCACGGGCGATGGAATAGCGATTGCCTACCGGGCCGGCGCCATGCTTGAAGATATGGAATTCGTCCAGTTTCATCCCACGGCTCTCTTCAGCCCTGCAGCACCCCAGTTCCTGCTCTCCGAGGCGATGCGGGGTGAGGGCGCGATCCTCCGCAATATACACGGCCACCGGTTCATGTTCGATTATCATACGGAAGGTGAGCTTGCTCCTCGGGATATCGTTTCCCGTGCGATTATGTCTGAAATCGTCAAAACCGGCAGTTCCCATGTCTACCTTGACCTCACGCATCTCGACAGGGAGTATGTGAAGCGCCGCTTCCCTGCTATTTACCGGACCTGCCTGACCTATGAATTCGACATTTCCGGTCAGCCGGTTCCGGTATCGCCCGCTGCTCATTACATGATGGGAGGCATCAAGACAGACCTCGGGGGAGCTACCACGCTTCAGGGGCTCTTTGCCGCAGGAGAAGTCGCCTGTACCGGCGTGCACGGGGCGAACAGGCTCGCGAGCAACAGTCTGCTCGAAGGGCTTGTGTTTGGAGCGAGAGCCGGGCAGTCAGCTTCAGCCGTTTGCCCGCAACCCGGTGCCTTGGATCAGATAGAGGACGAGGTCACTTCTGCTGAAATGGATTTCCATCTGGGCTCCATTGCACAGTATGATGAAATCCGGAGCCAATTGAGAAAGGTCATGTGGGAAAAGGTCGGCATCATCCGGTGCAAAGAGTCTCTCACCGGGGCACTGACAGCGCTCCGGAGCTGGGAATGGATTCTCGGAAAACTCTTCATGACGAGAAGGGAGCTTGAACTGAAGAACATGCTCCAGGTTGCATTCATGATCACCGAATCAGCGCTCCTCAGGACCTGCAGCATCGGAGCCCATTACCGGTCCGATTATAAGGAAAAGGAAGGCTGCCTGTATCATGTCCAGAAGAAGAAGGATGCAGCATATGCCAAAGAACAAAAGATCCTCGCCTCGTAATCTTCTCGGCGGACACCGGGAGAACCCATGGCAGAGCAGGAAGACGACCTTGGTTCGTTAAGAGAGGAAGTATCCCGGCTGAGAGCTGAAGTGGCCCGGCTGACTCCGTCCCTTGCCCTCCTTCTCAAGACCAGGGGGTATCGCATTCACAGGGAAAAGCCCCATGAGCCTCCCCTTCTTCCCTCTGACCAGTACCGGGAACGCTACTATGAGCTCATGAAGAGCTACGCCTTCCGACTCTTTCTCCGGGACGCAATCAAGCACCAGGACGGTTTTACTGCCGATACGGTCACGCGCTATGCTACCCGGCAGGTTACCGAATCGTATATCAAAGCACTCCTTGCCATAAAGCTGCTTGCACCGGCCGATGGCGCCTACCGGCTCCGTCAGAAACCCATTACCAGTTTCGGCCCCACGCTTGAGTGGTTTGTTGCGGAGGTACTGAAGAGGGAATACCAGACCGAGGCGGTCTGGGGCGTGAGCTTCAAGCGTCCGAAGGTGGGAGGCGACTATGACGTCATAGCGAAACTGGCATGGAGGCTCCTCTATGTGGAGGTGAAATCCTCTCCTCCGAAGCAGATCTACCAGACCGAGGTCTCTGAGTTCCTGAGCAGGGTGGAAGACCTTGCTCCGGAAATTGCGGTTTTTTTCATGGACACTGAGCTGCGGATGAAAGACAAGATCGTTCCCCTGTTCGAGGAGGAGTTGGCGCGGCGGTCGATCCGCCACGGCGTGCTCCGGATGCATAAGGAGCTCTTCCACATCGATAACAGGCTCTTCATCATGAACGCAAAGGAGAGCATAGAGTCCAATTTCGCAAAAATAATCCGTTGGTATTTCTTATATAATACGAACAGCCGGCAGGAGTGACAGGAGGAATTCCATGGAATCTGCAAGCATCTGCGCAATCTGTGCCTGGAGGGAAAACTGCAAGAAGAAATTTCTCCTCTCCGGCAAGGACCTTCGGTGTCCGGACTACACGAGGGACATTTCGATCAAGGACAAACCCGAAGAAGCGCCGGAGCCGGAGAGCGGCAAAGCCGGATGACACGCTCTTCTGTTTGAATAAGCGAACAGAAAATTCTATAATACCCCCACAACGGACTACCCGAAATTTTTCCGAAGGAGGATTCCCATGGCTCTCGACACCATCAAAAATCTCATCTCTGTCAAGGACGACACCATTCAGATCGCGAATATCCCCAAAATGAGAGAAGCGATGGATGCTCTCATCCACCGTGCGGTATTTGAAAAAGATGATGAGAAGAGAAAGGGACTCTTGGTGCTCGTGAAGGAAATTGCCAAGGCCGGCGGCGTCATTCCCGCTTCGATCCAGTCCCTCTACGAAGAGATGGG
>JBLNHB010000326.1:0-4471 GCA_050268805.1 bacterium
TCGGTAAAACCGATTGAAAGCCCTGCCGCAAAAATTAATGCGCAGTGGCCAAGGGCGTAAACAAATAGCAATGAACCTCCATAGAGGATGTCGCCCTGAGTCGATACGTATGCGAGTATCACTGCCAGCACCGGCGTTGCGCAAGGGGTCGAAACCGTGCCGATAACAATGCCCAGGATGAAAGCACCGAGGAGGCCTTTGGTCTTGAGCGCCCTTGTTTTTTGAAATGGAAGCGGGATTGATACAATCCCCATAAGATGAAGTCCCATTAGCACCGCGGTGAGAGCAAAGCCGATGTACAGCCATTCTCCCAGAACGAGGAGGATCTGACCCATGACCGAAGCAGCAACGCCCAAAAGGGTGAAAGTGATGGAAAGGCCGAGGATGAATACCAAGGAATAAAGGGCTGCCCTCTTTTGATTGCCTCCGGAATAACCTCCCACATAACCGATGATTAGAGGAATCGCCGCAAGCACACAGGGGCTTGAGGCTGACAGCAGCCCTCCGACGAATACAGCGATGAATGCCAGACCTTGCTGGTTCTGAATAACGGTCTGAATATTACTGAACATGGTTTCCATTATTCTTTCCTCTTCACCGAGTCAACCACTCCTGTCAGAGTCTCGCCCATTGCAGGATTATACATCCTCTGATAGGCAGCCCCCATTCCCCATCCGCCGCTCCCGCGCTAGCCCTTCCATGCTGCCAGAGCAAAAGACAAAGTCATGAGCATTGATATGGCAACTACCACTCCTATGATACTCTCAGTTCTCATAATTACCTCCTTGAGCCGTGATCAAACGTTTCCTCTTATTGCTTTCCAATCAATACGGAACATTCCATGTTGTTCAGCACGTGCCGCAGTTCCGCAGAGACCTAGCCCATTACCCAGGCAAAGACGAATGATGAGACGATAATTATCGCCCCCGTAACTACGGCCATGAGCAGGGCATACCAACGACGCATGAGTATTCTCTCCTCAGACGATATTGAAAAGCTCCGAATGGAACTTCGCTATAGGAACCCCCAGCCTGCGCAGGGACTTCTCGCAGAGATCCATCATCGGCACGGGCCCGCAGATGAAGTACTGGCGTCCCCCGGCTTCGGGGAGATACCGTGCAATCATCTCAGCGTTGATAAACCCGCTTTCCCCCTGCCAGCCGAGCGGCGGGTTCTCGACAATATGCACGACCCTCAGGTTCAGACGCTCCCTGAGTGCATCGAGTTCCTCGCGGAATGCCGCGCGTTCCCATTGCTTGTTGGCATAGAAGAGCAAAAGCTGCCGGCTATCAGCCCGGTCCGCCATCGTGCGGAGCATGCTCATGATGGGTGCCACCCCGATGCCTCCTGCGATGAAAACGAAAGCCTCGGCCGGGTACCGGTCAGAACTGAAGGAGCCGTACGGGGCGTCTACGTAGACGGTTTCTCCGGGGCTGAGCGTCTTTATTCTTCCGGTGAAGTCCCCGCGCTCTTTGACGGTGAACTCAAGGGCTGGGCCCTGCTCGGCGCTCGATGCGATGGAAAAGGGATGGTCCTTCATCGCGAAGGGGGAGTGCCAGATCGAAAGCCAGGCAAACTGCCCAGGAAGGAACCGGAGGCCTCCATGCCCTTTCGGACGTATCCGTATCGTCCAGTTGTCACCTCGCTCTTCTCGTACTTCCTCAACGACATAAGGCCTCCGGCGCACCATGAAGGGCCTTGCAATCCACATATACACTACGAGCCAAGCCCACGCCATGCCGAGTGCGGCCCAGAAGGCGCGTTTCCACGGCTCCTGCGTGTAGTAGCCCACCCCCGCGATATGCCCTACCGCGGCAAGGACCCCGACGATGGCCAGGAGCCGGTGCCAGAGCCGCCAGTTGTCGTACTCGATGTTGAAACGCCGCCTTACGACCGTCACAACGACTAGGGAAACCATGGCCAGCGCCGAGATAATGCCGGCCTTAAAACGGAGCGGCGTCGTCACTGGGTTCAAGAGCGCGATGGTAGTCGGGTGTGTGAGAAAAAATATCGCCGGATGGACGACGACGAACCCGCAGACAAGAAGGCCGACATACTTGTGGAAGTAGTAAATGATGTCGATGCCGAAGGGTGCCGTGGCTTTCTTGAAGCGGGCCGTCAGGGCAAACTCCATCCCCATCGTCGTGATGCTCATAAACCCCAGGGCCGCCGAGAATTCCCACCACAGTCCTCTTCCCGGCAGGGGCTTGCCGGCCAGAAGCGCAAAAAGCGGGCCGACTACGACAAAGAGGTAAAGCCCGTACCAGAAGCCTCTCGTCAGAAAGTAGCTCACAACCCCGCCTTTTTCAATACCGGCACAATCTCCTCGTAGGCGTAGTATCCGATATGCCGGTGGAATTCCTTCCCGGTTTTATCGAGGAAAACCTGAGTAGGTATTACGGTGACTCCGAACCTCCGTGCAGATTCTCCGTCTTTCCTGACATCGACAAAGATCACATCGAGTTTTCCTTTATAAGAGGATGAGAGTTTTGCCATGACAGGCTTCATCTGTTCGCACGGGATGCACCCGACCGATCCAAGCTCGAGCATTACCGCTCTGCCTTCTTTCTGGGCACTCTTCAAGACTGCGTCAACATCTCCTGCGTTACTGCATCGAGGCAGTGTCAGTATGATCATGAGAACAACGGAAGGGATAAGTCTTTTCATTGTCTTCTCCATGCACAAAGGTTATCTGACCGCCACGATCTATAGCGGTTTTGTTTCTTTTATCATGCAATTCTCGGGAGCAAAGTATTTTTTCTGGAAATAGAGGGCAACATTCACCAGCCCTATCAGAACAGGGACTTCCACGAGGGGGCCGATAACTGCAGCAAAGGCGGCGCCTGAATTGATCCCGAACACGGCAACGGCGACCGCAATTGCAAGCTCGAAATTATTGCTCGCGGCAGTGAAGGAAAGCGTCGCGGTCTTCGGATAATCCGCCCCGATCTTCCTGCCGAGAGAGAACGAGACCAGGAACATGACCACGAAATAGATCAAGAGCGGCACCGCAATGCGAAGCACGTCCACGGGAAGCTTCACGATATAGTTGCCTTTGAGCGAGAACATGACGATGATGGTGAACAGGAGCGAGATGAGCGTGATCGGGCTGATCTTCGGAATGAAGACCGTTTCGTACCATTTGCCGTCCTTGAGCTTGATGAGCACGAAGCGGGTGAGCATTCCAGCGATGAACGGAATGCCGAGATAGATGAATACGCTCTCAGCGATCTGGCCGATGGTCACATTGACGACGACCCCCTTCAGCCCGAACCAGACCGGCAGAACGGTTATGAAAATGTAGGCATAGACGGAAAAGAACAGGACTTGAAAGATCGAGTTGAACGCCACAAGACCGGCGGCATACTCCGGGTCGCCACAGGCAAGATCGTTCCAGACAATGACCATGGCGATGCAGCGCGCAAGGCCGATCATGATGAGGCCGACCATGTATTCAGGATAGGACTGGAGAAAGATGATCGCGAGGCCGAACATTAGGATGGGGCCGATGACCCAATTTTGAATGAGCGAAAGACCGAGGACCTTCCTGTTCCTGAACACCTCGCCGAGTTCCTCGTACTTGACCTTGGCAAGGGGTGGATACATCATCAGGATCAGGCCGATGGCGATTGGGATATTGGTCGTGCCGACCTGAAAACTGTTAATGAAGGCTTCGGTCCCCGGAATGAAATATCCGAGACCGACCCCGAAGGCCATGGCAATAAAGATCCAGAGAGTCAAGAACCTGTCGATAAAAGAAAGTTTCCTAGCGGTGGTCACGGTCATGATGAAACTCCTCTCTCCTGCAAAGTTTTTATGAGGTCCTGAATTTTTTCATAGATTTCGTCTCTTGTTTTTCTGAAAGCAGTCAGGATCTCTTCCTCGGTGCCGATGGTTCCCACCGGGTCGTCAATGGGCCAGTGGATACGCCTAACGCGGGGCGGGGTCATTGGGCACATCGCCTCCGCATGGCCGCAGAGGGTTATGATGATGTCCATCTGATTCAGAAGGTCCGGGTCAATCGCCTTGGATCTCTGCTGTGAAATATCAATCCCTATCTCTTTCATCCCCCTGACAGCATAGGAGTTCACCTTCGATGGAGACAGACCGGCACTATGGGCTTCAATCAATTCTCTTCCCAGTTCCCGGGCAAAGCCCTCTGCCATCTGGCTCCTGCAGGAGTTCCCTGTGCAGAGAAACATGACCTTCAGCATATCACCTTCCACAAGAGCAGGCCTTCTTCATCGGAACCACCGTTGATTTATTATTTTTTTTCTTTAAGAAATGTTCAAGTCTTTTCCTGTTCTCCCTCACGGATTCCTCGGGTATCCTTTCGAGAGCAGAAAGGATCAGGAATCTTCTGAACATATCCGAATCGTCTATGCGGTAATGGATCCATTTTCCCTGTTTTCTGTCTCTGATGAGACCCGCCTCTTTGAGCACCGAGAGATGGAACGAAATTTTCGGCTGG
>JBLNHB010000327.1:0-8301 GCA_050268805.1 bacterium
CTTCCCGAAGTACTTACCCGGGACATCATTTCACCGGTGAAGAGATCTGTCGAAGGGCTGAGCGATCTCATCAAGGAATATGAAAAAGAGCAGATGGCAAAGGAGGTGTACGGCCTCCTCCCCCGGGGATGGCACGAGGAGATGAGAACCTACACCGAGAGCGAATTCACCACAATTGCCTTCAAAGAAGGAAAGATGGCGGCTGTCTCTTCCGATGAGGTCAGCCGGGGATATAACCGGGATGAATGCAATGCCAGGGACGGGGAGATCATCGAGGCGACGGATCACCTTGCTGCATTCATTGAGGCATACATGGCGCTCAAGAACGGCATGACCTCAAAGGAGCTTGAGGATGCCAAAAAATCCCTGAAACGACGCTATCGGCAGACGGTTATCGCCGGAATCAAGTTCGGCGAAATCTACGCGGATTTTGAGTAGTGACGGTCCGCCGCTCAGGCGGTCCTCGACTCTCTGCGCCGACCCGACCGGCGTCGGGAATTCATTTCTCGCTCTTGTCGTACGACTGCGCTATTTCCTGGACCTCACGGGCATTGCGTGCTATGCTCACGACGATGGCGAAGAACTCCGAGAGCAGGTATGAGCACGCAAGGACGAAGAGTCCCGTGAGAATTCCTCCGAGCATGAACTCTACGCCGCCCGCGAAGCTTGCATCACCCCGCTTGACGATAAAGGGGGCAACCTTGCTCACGGTATCCCGCGCCTCTGCTCCGGCAAACCAGATGAAAATGCCGCCCCCGACAGCGACAGCGGTGCTGAATGCGGCATAGGCCTCTCCGGCGAGCTTGCTGAAAATACTGAAGACATGCGTGACAGCATACTCCGTCACCTGGATCTCGGCGATCTGCCGGGCCCGGATAAAGATAGTATGCACCACCATATAGAGGGCGATGACAAAGAGAACCTCGAAGATGATCCCGCCCAGGATCCTGGACCCTGGAAGCCCGGAAAAGGCGTTCCATATCCTGACGAAACCCGAGAGCCCGGCAAGGATGATCACGAAGGCGAGCGACCGTAAGGCAAGAGAAAAGGCCTTCCTGAAAAATACACTCTGGGAAAGCTGCTGCAGAACATGACGCATGAAAAGATACCGTTCCATTCACCATCTCCTTTCTCCGTATTCAAAGCCGCATCAACGCCTAACTATACATAAATTCTGCGGGAAATTCCATGGCCCGCGCAGATGGGTCCCGCCTACTCACTGCAGAGAAAGACGGTCCCGGCCAAAAACAGGTGCCGGATGATACAATAGTACTCTTATGTCATATACCTGCAAGCACTGCAAATACGGCGCCGACCATTCTCCTGACGGGCAGAAGCCTCCCCAGGGTACGGTCTGGTGCGGAAAGAGGAAGATGCCCTTGGGCCAGAACAGGACCATGTCCTGTTTCGTTCTGCTGGTATCGGAAAAATCGAGAAGATGCCAGGACTGCACATGGGCAAAACTGATGCGGCCGACCGGCGGAGCCCCGGAGCTGGGGAACATCTGGTGCGAGCGAAGACACAGTGAGATGAACAAACTCCGCACCATGGAGTGTTTTGAATGATGGGGAACACCCTCCTCTGCAGGAATTGCCAGCAGCCCGCCATCTTCAGTTACGGATGACGGTCCGTGATGGTGCGCTGTACGGCGTGCGGCTCGGAGTTCAGGGTCTCGGATTACCTCGAGGACATCGACGAGAGAGAATGGGAACGGATCGCCCTGAGACCCTGCAACCGGGCATGAAGAGCCGGTAAAGTGTGATATAATGAACAAATTCCGGAGAGGGGATAAACGGTGCTCGAAATCTTCAGACAGTTCAGATGGCTGGACCTCCTTGACATCATCATTGTATCGCTTGTAATTTACCGTCTCCTCCTCATCGTCAAGGGAACGCGCGCCGTCTTTATGCTGACCGGTCTCGGACTCCTCCTCATCGTCTCCCTCATCTCACGGTACGCCGGCCTCTACACGCTCGACTGGATGATGCAGGGCTTCTGGGCATATATCGTCATCGCCATGATCGTACTCTTCCAGCCCGAGATCAGGAAAACCCTCGCCCAAATCGGAGAAGCCCCGTTCCTGTCAGCGTTTGCGAAGGCGGAGGAGCTGAAATCAATCGAAGAGATCGTGCGCGCGGCTGTCTCATGTTCGAGCAGGAAGATCGGCGCCCTCATCGTCATCGAGCGGGAGGTCGATCTCCAGGATTTCATCGAGATCGGTGTCCCGCTCGACGCAAAAGTCTCCCAGGAGATTCTCCTGAGCATCTTTCATCCCTCTTCACCCATTCACGACGGAGCCGTGGTCATCAGGGGAAACCGGATACGCGCGGCCGGATGCTTCCTGCCGATAACGCTCGATGCCTCTCTCAGTAAGGAGTACGGAACACGACACCGGGCGGCGATCGGAATCACCGAAGAGAGCGATGCCGTTGCGATCATCGTGTCGGAGGAGACCGGGAAGATCTCTCTCGCCACAACCGGCCGGTTCGAGACCCCCATCGACATGGGCACGCTGAGAGACATGCTCACGGATCTCTTTGCGAAACGGAAAAAGGAGCAGCGATGAGGCGACTCTTTGCAGGGAATCTGCCGCTCAAGATCGCGTCCGTCCTCATCGCGATCGGCCTCTGGTTCTTTATCAACTCCCGGGGCGTTTCCGAGATAACGATCACCGTACCCCTCGAGATCATGAACCTCCCGAAAGGGTATGAGACGGTGTCGAACAAAGCAGTTGAGATCGACCTCGGCCTCCGGGGACATGAGCGGCTGATCAAAAACATCAGGGCCCAGGATATCCGCGTTTTTCTCGACCTTTCAAAACCCAAGGAGGGATGGGCAATCTATTACATCAACAAGGATAACATCAAGTACCCTCCGTCCGTGGACATCATCAAAATCGATCCATCGTCCGTGAAATTGAAAATCGACAAGACCATTCAGCGGGATGTTCCGGTCACGGCCGATCTCAAGGGTTCGCCGGGAACCGGATTTACCATTGGGTCCGTCTCGCTCAAACCGAAGATTATCAGAGTGGAGGGGGCAAAGACCATTCTCGAGAAAATCCAGCATTTCAGGACGGAACCGCTCGACCTGACCGGCAAGACCGCTTCCTTTGAGGAAGAGGCCTCTGTTATTATCGATGGCGAGAACCTTCGCCCCGAAACAGACCGGGTGAGGGTGAAAGTCAGGATTTCGCGGAGGACCGAATGAAACTCTTTGGAACAGACGGCATACGGGGAAAAGTGAATACCGATCCCATGACTCCGGAAAAAGTCCTGAAAGTCGGGATGGCGGCCGCGAAGGTGCTCAAAAAAAAGCTCGGCAGGAACACCATCCTTATCGGCAAGGATACCCGTCTCTCCGGCTACATGATCGAGAGCGCACTGACCTCCGGCATCTGTTCCATGGGCATGAATGTCACCCTTGTCGGACCGTGCCCAACGCCCGGGGTCGCATTCCTCACGAGGGCACTCAGGCTGGACGCCGGTATCGTCATCTCCGCCTCCCATAACCCGTTCTATGATAACGGCATAAAATTCTTCTCTCACGACGGCTTTAAACTTTCCGACCAGATCGAGACCGAAATCGAGGGACTCGTTGCGGGCGATGAGATCTTCCACCGGAGAATGCATTCCGAGCACATCGGGAAGGCATTTCGCCTCGATGACGCACTAGGACGGTATATCGAATACATCAAATCCACCATTCCCCGGGGAACGAATTTCGAAGGGCTGAAGGTTGTTGTTGACTGCGCGAACGGCGCGGCCTACAAAGTCACTCCCTGGGTGCTCAGAGAACTCGGCGCAGAAGTAATCACCATCAATGACCACCCGGACGGCATCAACATCAATGCGAATTGCGGGTCCCTCTCCATGGACCGTCTCCGTGAGGAAGTGCTCAGGACCCGCGCTGATGCCGGCTTCGCCCATGACGGTGATGCTGACAGAACGCTCTTCTGTGACGAAACAGGCAATATCGTCGACGGCGACCGTATGATGGGAGTCCTCGCCGTTGCCATGAAAAAGGACAGGACACTGAACCACGACACGGTCGTCACCACCGTCATGAGCAATCTGGGATTCGAGCACTACCTGCAGAAGAACGGGGTTCAGCTTGTCAGGACAGCGGTCGGCGACCGGTATGTGGTCGAGAGAATGAGGCAGGAGGGGTTTAATTTCGGGGGCGAGCAGTCCGGCCATATCGTTTTCTTCAACTACAACACCACCGGTGACGGCCCGATCACCGCGGTACAGGTTCTCCACCTGCTGAAGAAAAGGAAGAAACCCCTTTCCGCCCTTACGGGCGGGATTGTCCTCTATCCCCAGGTTCTCAAAAACGTCGAGGTGAAAAAGAAAAAGAGCATCGATTCCGTACCGGCACTCAAGCAGGCCATTGAAAAGGCTAACCGGGAACTGGGCGGCAGGGGAAGGATCCTGGTCAGGCCCTCAGGCACCGAGCCCACGATCCGGGTCATGGTCGAGGGGGATGACGAGCATCTCATCAACCGCTATGCCGCGATGCTCGCCAAGGTTGTTTCCAAAACCATGTCCTGATGGTTCTCTTCCTTTCCTTCACGGCGGGAATCCTCTCCTTTCATCTCTCCCGGTTCTTCCCCTTCTCGGTTCTTCTCATCACGGCATCAGCCGGCCTGGTCCTGCTGAAGCACAAGAAGCTGCACATCGTCATCATCGTTTTCCTCTCCTTCCTCTACGCCGGAATGAGAAATGAGCGGGCCATTGAACCGTTCCTCTGCAAGGGTGCCGTCCTGAAAGCGACAGCCACGGGGATCCCGGTGCAGGAAGACCTCGGTTTCCGGCAATATGCGGAGGTCCTTGCAATCACGAACTGTACCGCACCCCTGAAGGGAAAAGAGATCATACTCTTCCTGAAAGAGCCCCTGCCTCCATACTCGACGGCAGTGTTTTCAGGAGACGTTACCGGAACCTATCCCTACCGCAACCCCAATAACTTCAGGACAACGCCTATGGTGAAAGCCGTGGTCACCGCCGTCTCTCTCCAGAAGGAAGAACACTCTCTTTCGTGGTACATCCAGAAAACAAGGACAGATCTCTTGGGAATGTATCACCGGGTATTCTCCCCTGAGGTCGCGGGACTCCTCGACTCTCTCGTCATCGGCGAGAGAAGTTCCCTCTCGGACAGCGTGAAGCGGTCTTTTTCATTCACCGGGCTCTCCCACCTGCTTTCGATATCCGGAACGCACTTCGGGATTTTTTCATTCTTCATCTTCAACACAGCGGCATTCCTCCTGAAGAGACTCCCCCAGCGCTTATTGACCCGGATGACGCTCTATCTCAAGCCGTCGGAAACAGCGGCGTTCATCAGTATTCCCTTCATGGTCTTCTACCTCCTCATCTCGGGTGCCGAGATTCCGGCAATACGGTCATTCATCATGATCAATGTCTTCCTCTTCGGGCTCATTCTCGGAAGAGAAGGAGCGTGGAAGAATTCCCTTTCCTTCGCCGCCTTCGTTGTCCTCCTCATATCACCCGACAGCATTTCCGATGTTTCATTCATCCTATCCTTCTCCGCGGTTGCGGCAATCGGCTTTGCCGTCGACTGGCGGAAGAGCCGCAGCGCAGGAGAACCATTCATCCCCCGGCTCAGAAAAACATTCCCTGAGAAGGGGCTGGCATGGCTGCTCGACATGCTCGCTGTCACCGGCGCTGCGATTGCCGGTACCCTGCTTATAACTCTGTACCTGTTCCATTCCTTCTCAACCGTCTCCATGATTACCAACCTCCTCATAACACCTGTCGTATGTTTTGCCCTCATCCCCGCAACCCTCTTCGTTTCGTTCATCTATCTTCTCTCCGGAATTGTCCTCTTTCCAGCGCTGATACAGGTTCCCTCCGAGATCATTCTCAGGGGAGTTCATTGGTTTGCCGCTCTTCCCTTCTCAAGCATCCCCGTGCCTGCATTCCCCGCTATTGTGGTTATGGCGTTCTACGGCGGTCTCATCCTCCTGATTTCTCCTGCAACACGGAGATACGGCACTGTCGTATCGCTCATCTCCCTGCTCCTCATTCCGCTGTCCTCCGCTCTCAAGGGCAGGGCTCTGCTTGAAGTCACCTTTCTCGATGTGGGACAGGGAGAATCGTCGGTCATGATCATGCCTGATAAAAAGATATTCGTTCTCGACACCGGAAGAGACGGAAAACAGACCGCCGGGTATCTTGATTACCTTGGGGTCAGGGCGATCGACGCGCTCTTGCTCACCCACGCCGGGGCAGACCATGCCGGCGGCCTCTCCTTTCTCCTTGAGACAAAAAAAATCGAAATGCTTTTCGACAACGGACGGGTAGCCTATCCCGGTCCCGGAGCAGGGGCTGTTCAGCACATCCCGCTGACCAGAGGCGATGTCATCGAGGGCATCGGGTACCGGCTCGAAACGCTTCACCCCTATAACGGTTTTTTCTCGCCGCGATCCGGTGCGGCCGGAGAAAACAACAACTCCCTTGTTGTACGGTTGAAAGCGGACGCATTCAGCATCCTCTTTACCGGTGATATCGAAGCAGAGGCGGAACACGACCTCCTGTCGCTCGTAAGCTTCCTGAAAAGCGATGTCCTCAAAGTTCCCCATCATGGGAGCAGGACATCGTCAACCGAAAGTTTTGTCGGTCTTGTTGACCCCTCCCTGGCGATCATAAGCTCCGGGATGTTCAACCCTTACGGACATCCTCATCCGGAGGCGCTCCGGGCTCTCTCAGAGAGAAGGATCATCGAAACAGCGAGAAGCGGGACGATCAAAATAAGCGCGTTTCCTGCGGATGAGGGAGGAATTGCATATGGCGTGAAAACCGATGATCAATTCAGGCTCAAGAGAACGGCAACGATCAGGGGTGAAATCAGGAATCTCAGGCTCCTCTTTGCCACATGGTAAAGGATGAAGCACTCAGGAGAGGGTCAGATTAACCGGGAACTCTCCGAACATCATCACCGTGCCGGAGCGCTCACGACTTTTTCCTCTCTTCTGACCCGGTCTGCGGTGAAGCGTCTCCGTCATCAAGATGGAATGATTCATATCCGATGAACTCATCTTCATGAAAGGAGGGGGTGAACACGCTCTGATGGTCTTTTGCCGTCTTGCACCACGCTGCACAGGAGAGTATGTTGATTATTTTCTTGAGCATACAATCCTCCTACAAGAGCGTTTCGTCAAACTGATAGTTAGATGTGCATATTTCATTCCAATACAATACGTGGTCGCCCTATTGACTCTTAAGAAAAAACGAATTACATCTGTGTTTACCTTAAAAGTAAATGCCTTTTTTTGTCACTCGGCGTGATAAATAACGCCCTGTGGGAACGAGTTGATGGGAAGCGGGGCAACGTGCGGATTGTGCGGTTTTGTTCTACGATTATAGTGGCCGGGAAAAAAGATTACCCTTCATCAGAGCAGGGATCTGATGAAATGGAGATAATTGATGTCGTGCTTGATGATCTCCACTCCCATGCCGTTTTTCATGGCTTTAACCGGCGTGCCGATTACTCGCCCTGTGGGTGTTTTCTGGGCCCGTTTGACCTTGCCGGTCAAGTTTGCAGCCGACCCATCCGGGAGATATATGACCAGGCCAAAAACCGTGCCGGTGGCAAGAGGGTGGCTGGTCCTGATGAAAAGTCCCTTGAGTGAGAAATCACTCGATATCCCCCGATAGGGCACACCGTTGGAAGAGAATTCCACGGAGCACCGCTTGATATATCGTTTGAGCTGTCTCTTGTTAGCCATACCGTTACGCTTTCAGAATCTCTTCCCGGAGGGACTTCTCGATATTATGTGTTGAGGATCTTCGCGGCGTCCTTTGCAAAGTAGGTGAGGATCAGGTCGGCGCCGGCCCGCTTGATCGAGACGAGCACTTCCATCATAACCCGCTCATAATCGATCCATCCCATTTTTGCCGCTGCATGGACAAGCGAGTATTCACCGGAAACATTGTAGGCCGCGACCGGAAGATCGAAGGCATTCCGCACATCGGAAATGACATCGAGATAGGAAAGCGCGGGCTTCACCATGACGATGTCTGCCCCCTCTTCGATATCGAGGGCCACCTCCCGGAGCGCTTCACGACGGTTGGCGGAGTCCATCTGGTAGGAGCGGCGGTCCCCGAACTGGGGCGTGGACTCGGCGGCTTCCCGGAAGGGACCGTAGAATCCCGATGCGTACTTGGCGGCATAGCTCATGACAGGAACCATCTCGAATCCGTTTTCATCAAGTGCGTCCCTGATGGCCCCAACCCGGCCATCCATCATGTCCGAGGGGGCTACCATATCGGCGCCTGCCCC